>CAVKYO010000098.1:0-2317 GCA_963660495.1 Acidaminococcus fermentans | reverse complement strand
TTAAATGCAACTATTTATGTTTTAAAACTTAAATGCAACTTTTTATTAAAATAGGGTTGCATTTAGAAAAAAATTTCAGATTTGTTGATTAAATATAATTGTCATTTTTTATAATCTTTATGTTTGGAATCGTGCGTGATATAATGTTACTAGTAAAGGTTGTGGTATTTTGAATAACGTCGAAAAATTACAAAAGTTAATAGATGAATCTGATAACATTGTTTTCTTTGGTGGTGCTGGAGTATCTACTGCTTCTGGTATTAAAGATTTTAGAGGTAAGAATGGACTTTATAAAGAAAAAGACTACCCTACTGATTTGCCACCTGAATATATGTTAAGTATTGATTTATTTATGAGTAGTCCAGAAATGTTTTATTCCTTCTATAAGGACAAAATGAATTGTTTAGATAAAGAGCCAAATGTTGTTCATAAATATTTAGCAAAATTGGAAAAAGAAAAGAAACTTAAGGCTATTATTACACAAAATATCGACGGATTACATCAAAAAGCAGGTAGTAAAAATGTACTAGAGATACACGGAACGGTATATAATAATCATTGTATGAGTTGTGGAAAAAGTTATTCTGCAGAGTATGTTTTCAATAGTGATGGTGTTCCTAGATGTAGTTGTTCTGGAATAATTAAACCGGATGTTGTTTTATATGGTGAGCAATTACCTAGTTGTTTTATGAGAGCCATAGAATATATTAATAAAGCGGATTTGTTAATTGTTGCTGGTACATCACTAACGGTTGAACCGGCTGCTAGTTTAGTTAGAATGTTTGATGGAAAACACTTAGTTATTATGAATGGTAGTTTAACAGCTTATGAAAGTAAAGCTGAACTTGCTATACATGATAGATTAGAAGATGTTTTTTCAAAATTGAAATAAACTTCTTATTAAATTCATTATATAATTTATGAGGTGATAGTATGGAAAGAATATATAATAAATTAGTTAGAGATAATATTCCAAATATAATTGGAAATAATGGTGAAAAAGCAATTTGTAGGACTTTAAATGATGATGAATATTGGCAATACTTATTGGAAAAAGATAAGGAAGAATTAGAGGAAGTAAGACTTGCTGATACTGATGATGAAATAAAAAAAGAACTAGCAGATAAGCTAGAACTTATTAGAGCTATGGCCGAATTCAAAGGATTTAGTTTAGATGATATAATCATTGCTGCTGACAAAAAGGCTACAACTAATGGAGCATTTAGAGAAAGAATTTTTCTTGAAAAGGTCATAGATAATAAATAAGACAAAAAATTGGATGCCTACTATTATAAGCATCCAGTTTTATTTGTCATAACATATTTTTTTATTTAACCTAATATACCTTTAAATATACCAAGAGATAAAATTCCCATGATGATACCAGCTAATATTACTCCACCCATGACAGCAATTACACTCTTTTTAAAATCCATATCTAGAATTGAAGCTGCTAAAGTACCAGTCCAAGCTCCAGTTCCTGGAAGTGGGATTCCAACAAAGATGAATAATGCCCAGTAAAGCCCTTTTCCCGCTTTCTCTTGAAGTTTTTTTCCACCGGCTTCGCCTTTTTTTAAGCACCAAGTAAAAAACTTGCCAATGTATTTTTTGTCTTTTCCAAATTCTAAAACACGGC
This sequence comes from Acidaminococcus fermentans, assembly GCA_963660495.1. Classification (GTDB taxonomy): domain Bacteria; phylum Bacillota_I; class Bacilli_A; order RF39; family UBA660; genus CAG-877. The sequence continues at coordinate 681 of CAVKYO010000098.1, read as the reverse complement.
GTGCAAATAAATATATAATTGGAACAGGTAACATATTACCTATAATAGCAACAATATAAGATGGTAGAATTGGTAAATTATAGCCTATTGCATATGGTATAGCTCCACGTAATTCGATTAATGGTACCATTGAAATGAAAAATACTATTAAATATTTTTGTATCATATAACTTATCACCTTTTATAATTCTATCAAATTAAATTGACTTTGGAAACCATTTTTGAAAATTTTCCTGTATAATTAATTTATAAGATGAATTATAGAAAGAAAAAATTGGATTATTGAAGATGTTGGTAGAGACTGTTTTAAAGATGCTTTGTCTCAAGCTGATATTATCATTTATATAAATCTTAAAAGAAAGGTTTTGTATTGGCATATTTTTAAAAGATGGATACGGCAGAAGTTTAAAATAGAACCAGCACCATATAAATGCAATTTTAGTATTCTTGTTCAAATGTATAACTAGGCTAATAATGATATTAAAAGTAAAAAACTAGACAAACTATTAATATACAAAGATAAATTAATTATTTTAGATAGTAAGAAAATTAAAAATTTTGAGAATGGTACTTATATTATTGTTTTTTTAAATCATGAGGCTTTGTTAACAAAAATGTTATGAATAATACGTAAAAATGTCTCTATTTTTTTCAGTCAATAATAAGTGAAAATGTCTCTAT
>CAVKYO010000097.1:0-2397 GCA_963660495.1 Acidaminococcus fermentans | reverse complement strand
CTGCAGGACTTACTATTCCTGGGTTTGTTGGTACTGATATTGAGGAAGAGTTATGGAATTTATATTTAGCATGTGGAAAGGATATTAATAGTGCTCAAAATGCTATTGTATTTTTTGATGAAATTGATAAGAAGGGTTCATATGGTAAGGGTGATGTAAGCGGTAGAGGAGTATTAAATATACTTTTACCTTTTATAGAAGGTACAGTTTATGAAGCTTGTGCTGATGTTAAAAGGTCAACTGTGAAGGTTAAGATTGATACATCAAATATGATTCCTATTTTTGGTGGTGCTTTTGAAGATGTATATAAGCAAATTGGAAAAAACAATGGAGTTGGATTTAATCGTGAGTTTTTAAGTGAGAAAAAGGCTACTGTTAGTGATTTTGTAGATAAGGCAGGATTTCCTGATGAGTTTATGGGAAGGGTTGCTATTATCAAGTTAAATGATTTAGATGTTGATGCAATAAAAAGAGTTTTACTTGAATCTGATGAATCTGCTTTAAAAAAACAAGAGAGAATATTTGACAAATTGGGAGTAAAATTAACTTCGACTCCTGAATATGTAGAAAGGATTGCTAAAGAAGCAGTAGACAGGAAAACTGGTGCTAGAGGAATTAATACAGTAGTTGATGAATCTACATGGGCAGCTTTTTCTGATGTTTATACAAACTTAGGAAATTATAGTGAAGTTATTTTAACTGATGAAACAGTTGACAATCCACTAGTTTATCAAAAAATAAAAAAGGTAGATATTTAATTATATCTATCTTTTATTTGTCTTTTTTAATACTTTTAATTGAGTTTTTTCTATATCGTGTGAATAATGAATTTCATGGTCATTTACATAGATACAAGATGCTAATTCAGGATTTGTTTTGGCAACTTTTTCTACATATGCTCTTGCTTCATTATAGTCAGGAAGCTTTGTATTATAATCTAGAGAGATTTGACTTCCAAACCAGTTTACATAAAATTCTGCATCGTTATTTACTATTTGACCTTGTTCAGGTTCTGGTATTTTTAAAGAAAATGTTCCATCTGCTTGTTTAATAGCATCTGTTACCATTAATTTTCTGATAGGTCCTTTATATATTTTTGTACTTGCTTTTTTCATAAAGCATTTCCTCCTTTGTTGTGATATTATTATATTCCATATGGTTGCTTTAGTAAATAAATATTTTTTTGTTTTGGAAAAAAGTTATAAATTGAAAAAGTAAGTGTCCACTTAGGACATAAAAAAAGACACATAGATTTACCTATGGTACAATGTAAGTGCGAACTAAACATTGGAGGTAATAAATATGTGTCTTTTAAATTATAACAAAAAAAACAAAAAATATAAACATTTAACTTATACAGAAAGAACAATGATAGAAAGATGGTATAATAGAGAACATTTGAGTAGTAAAGAAATTGCTCAAAGATTAGATAAAAGTGATAGGACTATTAGAAGAGAGCTTAAACGTGGTTTAACAACTATTTTAAATACTTATTTAGAAGAAATAGAGGTTTATAGCGCAGATATTGCTAACGATAAATATTTATTTAATTTAAGAGCTAAAGGTAAAGAATTGAAAATTGGATCAGATATTGAATTGGCACGTAGAATAGAAAGCATGATAAAAGATGAAAAAAAGTCGCCCGAAGTAGTTGCGTATGAACTAAAAGAAGAAGAACTAATAGATATTACAGGAAAAACAATTAGAAATTATATAAAAGATGGAACAGTATTAAATATAGATCAAAAAGATATGATATATAATAAGGAGCATAAAAGTAAAAATAAAGAAAAAAGAATTGCGAAACATACGCCTCCAGAGAAAAGTATTGAATATAGACCAAAAGAAGCAAATATGAGAAGTGAATATGGCCATTGGGAAGGTGACTTAATAATAGGAAAAAGAAAAAGAGGAAGTGTGCTTTTGACTTTTACAGAAAGAATGACACGAGAAGAAATAATTATAAAAATAAAAGGAAAAAATAATGAGTATGTAGTCAAAGCGATAAATGGCCTTGAAAGAAAATATGGAAAGTCATTTTATAGTAAATTTAAAACAATAACATTTGATAACGGAGTGGAATTTATGGATTATAAAGGAATAGAACAATCTTGTTTAAAAAAAGGAAAAAGAACAGAAGTATATTATGCACATCCATATTGTTCAGGAGAAAGAGGTAGTAATGAGAATAACAATAGAATGATTAGAAGATGGATTCCAAAAGGAACGATAATAGATAATATAACACCTAAACATATTAAAGAAATAGAGAATTGGTTAAATAATTATCCAAGAGCTATGTTTGATTATAAAAGTTCAAATATGTTATTATTAAATATATAAAAAACTTACATTTTAGGTAATGAAATGTGAGGACACTTAATATTTCCATTTATA
>CAVKYO010000096.1:0-2408 GCA_963660495.1 Acidaminococcus fermentans | reverse complement strand
TTTCAGATTGTTGACAAATAGGTAAAATTTTTACTTATTTGTCTTTTATTTTATAAAAATGAAGAAATCTGCAAAGAATAAATGTATGTTCAGTATATTTCTATACTAAATGTAATGATGTAATGCAAATTTCTTCAAATTCATACACGCATAAAGGAGAGTCAATTCACGATGAACTCTCTCTTTAGTTCTAAAGTATGTATTTCTAAGTCCATACTTCATTTTCCCATCAGCGAAGACTCTTTCTATATGTTGTGGTCTTTGCCTGTATATTTCTTTTACATCATTATGATGTCTATAATCATTAGTCATTTCCTTATATTCCTCCCATACATGTCTTAAGATTTGTTTATATCTACTTTTCGTACATTGATTTTTTAATGGGCATGTTGAACAATCATGCTCAGATGCTTTATAAATTTTATATCCATTTTTATCTATTCTTCCTGTTGGTATTAAATCTTTTTCGTTTGGGCATATATAAATATCATTATATTCATCATATGTATATTCATATTTTTTTAAATAATCTTTTCTGTATCCTTTTCTTGTATAAGGAAAAGCTGGTATCATATCTAAGTCTATTACTGTTTTACATATATGTGGAGTTAAATATGCAGCATCTCCTACAAAATATTTTATTTGTGAAATATCATAATGTGAACTTAAGTTATCAAAAGAATCATAAAATGAAACAGAGTCATGGACATTACTTCCATTTGTATCTACAGTTAAAATATAATTATTATTGTCACATATTACGCTTGTATTATATCCAAACATTTTTTCTTTATCACTTTTATAAAGTATTCCTGCATCTTTATCTACGTCACTTACTATTATTTCTTTTTCTCCTATTACTTCTTCTGTTGATACCTCTTCATTGCATTTTACTATTCTTTGTATTTCTTCTAAATATTCTTCGTCTGTTAAATCTTCTTCTTGTAATCCTTTTAAGGCTATTTCTAAATCCAATTCTTTTTGATATTTCTTCGCTTCTATTTTTATAGTTTCTTTATGATTTTTCTTTTTATTGGCATTTGCTTTTGTATGTGTTGAATCTATATATACTGCCGTCATATCTAGACAATTCCAATTAATTAACAATTCTATTACTTTATCAAATACTATTTGTAATAAGTCTTTTTCTAACTTACAAAATTTTCTTTTATAATTTTGAGAGTATGTTGAATGGTTTGGTACTTCTTCACATAAATTATATCCTATAAACCATCTATATAAATTATTGTATTTTAAATTTTCATAGGTTCTTCTCAAACTATCTTCATGAAAAAGGAACTTCAATATATGAATTTTTATTAAAACTACTGGATCTATACTTTTTCGTCCTAGTTTTGAATATAGTTTTTCAACTTCTTCATATACAAAGTTCCAATCAAAATATTTATCTATTACTCTTAAAAAATGGTCTTCTGGCACCATATCTTCTAAATTTACTATTTCGCTTGAATATTGTCTTTTTGGTCTTTTTGTCATTGCCATAATTATCACTTACTTTCCTTATGATTCCTATATTAATTATAACATTTTTTCATAAAAAAAGTAAGGTTTGTAAGCTTCAATTTTGGAATCATAAAGCAACCTTACGTATTCATTATATAACATTTTTTATAAAATAAAAAGACTATTAACAAAATTTATTTGTCAACAGTCTGAAATATCAATTTCTTTTGAAATTGATATTTTTGTATATAAAGTTCTAAAAAGTTAGAACAGATTTCCCAATGGTGGAGCTGACGAGATTTGAACTCGTGTCCGATAAATAGTACTCTATGACGTCTACAAGTTTAGTTAGTAATTAAATTTAATTAAATGATAAAGGTAACTAACATACCCACCAAATAACGAGTTTAGTAAAATTCTTTATCTTATCCTAAACAAACAAGATAATATAACTCACTAAAATGAGCCTCTTAAAAAGTCCGTGAGTAAAACTTTAAAAGAAGCGCTTTCTCTATTAGAGACTAGGCAGCGCAAGCTGCGAAAGCATAATTATTATTGTTGTTATTTATTTTTTGTTTGTACGTAAGGAGTACCTTCCACTTGCAGCCATAGCCTCATACTTACCGTCGAAACCAATAACAGCCCCATATAGATATAAATAACAATAGTATTATAACATAGATTCATAATTTTTAATTGTCAAATTTTGTAAGTTTCTGTATAATTAAAAATAGGAGAGAAGTATATGAATAATAACGAAGAAATAGAAGTATTACAATTTTATGATTTTAATGATAAAAATAAAATAGATAGTAATACTGAAGATAATATAAAAATATGGCTTAGAACAATTCCTCTTATTATGATACCAATATTATTTTTATTAACCCTAATATCACTACACACAAAAAGACTTGTGAAAGTTCCATTTAACTATATATCTT
>CAVKYO010000095.1:0-2544 GCA_963660495.1 Acidaminococcus fermentans | reverse complement strand
ACCCTTTTAATAAAAATAAGTTCTGAAGAAGAAATAAAAGCTATTCTTCAAAATGTAAAAATTACTTACCCTGATGCTAGTCATTATTGTTATGCTTATATAACTGAAAATGTCAATAAGTCAAGTGATGATGGTGAGCCATCTGGTACAGCCGGTATTCCCATGTTAAATGTCCTATTAAAAAATAATCTTACCAATATACTAGCCATCACAGTTAGATACTTTGGCGGCATAAAACTAGGTGCTGGAGGACTAGTTAGAGCTTATACCAAGTCACTAACTGAAACCATCAAAATATCAAAAATAATTGAATTAGAAAAAGGACTAGAAGTAAAGATAACCATTAATTATGATATGCAAAAAAACTTAGATTATTTATTAAAAGACTATGAAATAATATCAAAGTCATATCAAGAACAAATAACCTATATTGTAAAAATACCAAAGCCATTTTTAAACAAATTAACTAATTACAAAAAAGAAGTATTAAAAGAAACATACATTGAAAAAGACGTTTAAACTAAGCGTCCTTTTCTTTTAACTGTTCCTTTAATTTATTATACTTCATAAGTTTATCATAAAAACAATTAGGACATAAAGATTCATAAGTAACTTTATCTTTACCATCTATTGCTACCTGTTCACCATCAAATATAAACTTACCATTAATTTTTCTTCCGTTAAACATAGCTTTTCTGCCACATGAACAAATAGTTTTCATTTCCTCTATCGTATGCGCAATTTCAAGTAATCTAGTCGCTCCCGGAAAACCATTTGTCCTAAAATCTGTCCTAAGTCCATAACAAATAACTGGTATATTAAGTCTAACAACAACTTGCATCAATTCATCAACTTGTTTTCTTTCTAAAAATTGTGCTTCATCTACCAAGATACATTTAACTTTATCGTCATGGTCTAAAACATATTTAAATACATTGTCATCTTTTTGTATTAAATAATCAACCTTTCTTTTTAATCCAATTCTAGAAATAATATATTCTTCTCCCTTAGAATCTATCGAAGGCTTAAATATTAATACTTTCATACCTCTTTCTTCATAATTATATGCCGTCTGCAATAATATTGTTGTCTTACCAGAATTCATTGCCCCATATCTAAAAAATAATTTAGCCATCTTTTATACACTTCCATTCTAATTACATTATAGCTAACCTAATTATAATTAACAAGCATTTTGAGTCTCTTAATAACCTTTTTTTCAATTCTAGAAATATAAGATTGCGATATACCTAACTTTTCAGCTACTTCTTTTTGTGTCAACTCATCATGACCAAGTAATCCATAACGAAGTATCATAATATCTCTATCCCTTGGTCTAAGTCTCATAACTTCATTAATCATTAAATTACGCTCAGTTTCCTCCTCTATTCCCTTAGTAACTATATCTGGATCAGTTCCTAAAACATCTTCTAAATGCAACTCATTTCCATCCCCATCAAAAGATAGTGATGCATCAATACTAACCTCAGCTTTAATCCTTTTATTCTTACGAAGATACATAAGTATTTCATTATCAATACATCTTGATGCATAAGTAGCAAGCTTTATATTCTTATCCTTACTAAAAGTATTAATACCTTTAATCAAACCAATAGTACCAATACTAACTAAGTCCTCTAAATCAACACCAGTATTTTCATACTTCTTAGCTAAAAAAACAACTAGTCTTAAATTATGTTCAATTAAAATATCCTTAGCCTTTAAATCTCCATCATCTTTTAAATTAACATAGTAATCCTCCATATCTTTAGATAAAGGTTCTGGAAGCATATCTGTTGCTCCTACATAAAAAATACTAGTAACCTTATAAAATATCTTTTTAAATAAATTAACTATAAACATTACAAATCCTCCTTAAATATATTTGGTAATATACAATCAACATTATTTAAACTAAATCTATCCTTACTAATACCCACTAAACAATTCTTAAACTCCTTCTTATCAATAACAACTTTATCTACTTTATAACACTTAATAACACCAGTCGTATTAAGTGCCTTATAAGGTACATATAAAACCTCATCAGAGAAAATATCAATATTATTATTTATTAAAATAACACTCCTATTCTTATAAGGATCTTTTAATTGATTACCAGTATCTATCATTCCCGTTAATTTATATTTCCTTTTACCCAAAAAAATAAATACTTCATACATATTACCATATGTATTCTTATACAAAATATGTTCCCTAACATAACAAAATATAATAATTGGACTAACTATTAAAAATAAAACAAAGTTAATAGATAATCCATTATTTATAAATAAAATACCTTGATTCTTATAAGTAAAACTAACATTAAGTAAATACAAAACTCCTCCTAAAATAATACTAAGTAAATAAAAATAACTAATATTTTTAATAAAATTATTTCTACCAAAGGTAACAAGAATAATAAAAATACTTATCAATACCTTAATCAAAAATAATTCTCCTGAATTAAGTTTAATAAATAATAAAAATATCGATAAAGAAGCAACTATACTACCTAAAATAAGTCTCTTAATAGAAATC
>CAVKYO010000094.1:0-2551 GCA_963660495.1 Acidaminococcus fermentans | reverse complement strand
GTTCTAGTTCCAATTATTATTATGGAGACTCAATTACTTATTCTAATGGCACCTATACTTTACAGAACGCAGAACAAAAATCCTGGTCAGATAATTATAGTAGTTTAACAGGATACTATACTTGTCGAAGTACATCGTCAACATGTTCTACAGTTTATTATATAGCTGGTGCGACTAGTAGTTATCAATATACAATATCTTTATCTGGAGGAGTAACTGATCCAGATACACAAACTATAACATTAGGAAAAAGTTCTTCAGATAATGGTGATGGTACGTATAGTCTTACTGATACTGTGACCGTAAAAAAAGTTGACTGGTACACAAATTATAGTACATATAAAAACTATTATATGTGTAAAGATATGACTAGTACAACATGTGACGGCAAGTATCCGGTAACCTCAACTAGTAATTATCAGATTACTTATGATAGAACATTTAATTTCATATATGGAAACGATGTTACCTGGGATGGAACTAACTATACTTTGACTGATACATATAAGTCGGTAAATACTTGGTCAACAGATAGAACTACGGCAGCAAAGAAATATCATTATACTTGTCTAAATACTACAGGAGTGTGCAGTAAAGTTTATTATATTCATTACTTTGGTGATAGCTCTATTTATTATTTAACACTCTCATCTGGAAAAGATATAGAAGAGGCAAAAGAGGAAATGTTTACAAATACAACAGATTCAACAATGAAAAAGACAATAGATACTTGGTATAAGAATAATATGACAAATTATACTAGTAAGTTAGAAGATACAGTCTTTTGTAATGACAGAACCTTATATAAAGGTTCTTTGGTAAGTAAAGATACTGATGCAGGCACTAATACTTCGGATTTCAGTGCATATAATAGGAGTTATAATATATATAAACCAAGTGTAGTATGTTCAAACGAAAGCAGAGATGGTTTTACGGTATCTACAGATTCAGGCGGAAATGGAAAGCTTACATATCCTGTCGGAATAATAACATCGGATGAGGTAATGTTGGCAGGCGGTAAAACGAATACTAGTAATACAAAATATTATTTATATACTGGCCAATGGTACTGGGCCTTGTCGCCTTCTTACTTCGGCGGCTACTACGCTTACGGCTTCTTCGTCGCTTCGACCGGCACCCTGCGCAACAGCTACCGCGTCAACTACGCCGGCGGCGTGCGTCCCGTCGTTTCACTTGCACCTGGGACCAAGACATCTGAGGGAGTTGGTACTGTAGATGATCCGTACATAATTGATTAGGTTTGAGTATGGTCCCAAACCTGAGTCTTTGGTTAATGCTATTGATTTTAAGTATTAAAGTAAAAACTGATAAAAATGTCAATATTATAAGTTGATAATTATTATCAGTTTTTTTGTTATGAGTGTAATTAAATAATTTGTATATATTATTTATTGGAAGCTAGATGTCAATTTTAATAATTGGGATACAAGAATTTTTACTAAACAAAAACAGTTTAGATTTATAATTTTTTGACTTCTCATGATTTTTATGGTACAATATAGCCAATTTTTGAAGAGGGATGGTTGTTATGAGAAAAGAATATGTGTCTGGGGATGAGATAGGACGTGTTCCATTAATTTCTGGTAATAAGGCTATGACTTATTTAATTAGTTGTAAAGGTATGCGTACGTATGGTGATCTTTTAAAAGTACCTGCATGGGAATTACGTTCATATTTTAAAGATTGGCATGATTATGCTTTAATTAGAAATGATGTACATGCTAGAAATTATACTTTGTCTGGTGAACATTTAATGTTAGGCTTATCATTTGATAGGGCAGAAAGTGAGAAGTTAGCTGATACTAAGCTTTTAGACTGTTATTTACCTGTTCCTATACATAATGTTTTTACAACAGGTTTTAATAGAAGTTTTCCTATTGAGACAGTTGGTGATTTATTAATTGTTCCATATGATGAAATATCAAATATGAGAGGTATGGGTAGTGCTAAGTTAAAACAATTAAATGAATTTGTACATAGACTTGGAACTTTCTTTTATGGTGATACAGTACCAGTTGATGAAATGGCTGATATATTAAGAAATAATGGTATTATGCCAATTGAAGACTTAGATGTTGTTCCTGAGACTAAAAAACTTTTACACGCTAACGGGATACATTCTGTTGGAGATGCCTTAAGAAATAGTAGAAAAATTGCTGGATTTGAAGGTTTTGGTTATCAAAGACTTTCATCACTTTCGGAACAATTAGCTTTAATGAGTTCATTTGAAAGTGTTTGTAATGACGCTAATATTTCTAGTATAGATGTTATTAGAGAAAGTTGGGATTCAATGTATCCAATTAAATGTGCGATGAGAGAAAGATTTAAAAATCAAAACGAATTAACACAAGCTTGTAGAGAAAGAGATGAATTAACTAGAAGATTAGAATATATTAATGCTAAAATTAACTTTTTAAATTCACCTTTAACTAATCAAGCAAATAAACAATACGTTAAAACAGACAAGTAAATTTATATGAATAATTTGTAAAAATGATAGTAATTTTTACTACAAATAATTAGTGAAAAT
>CAVKYO010000093.1:0-2841 GCA_963660495.1 Acidaminococcus fermentans | reverse complement strand
ACAGTAATAGTCTGGTTTTCACAAATATCAAGAGGTATAAAAGAAATATTGAAATATTGTCATACAGGAATAAAAGAATGACAAGAAATAGAAAAACGAAAAAAAGTATAAACAATTAGAACTTTGTCGCAAGTTGTGACAATGTGTGCATAAAAATGATAAACTACTTATACAAGAAAAAACATAATAAAAAATAATTGTCATGAGAAAAAATGTTTGATATTGTATATAACAAGGGAGGTAATTAATGAATCAAGATAAAATGCACTTAGTAAATAAAATATTTAACAATGAAACAATTAGAACAATTTGGGATAAGGACCAGGAAAAATACTTTATTAGTATTGTAGACTTAGTTGGAGTTTTATCAGAAAGTGATAGACCAAGAAAATATTGGAGTGACCTAAAAAGCAAGTTAAAAAAAGAAGGAAATGAAGTGTCCGAAAAAATCGGACAGTTAAAATTAAAGTCACAAGATGGTAAATATCGGCTTACAGATGTGTGCGATATTGAAGAAATGTTTAGAATTGTTGAATCAATTCCTAGTAAAAATGCAGAGCCAATTAAACAATGGTTAGCTAAACTAGGTAGTGAAAGAATAGATGAAGCTTTTGATCCGACACTTGCAGCTCAAAGAGCTATAGATATATACCGAGCTAAAGGCTATGATGAAAAATGGATTGCAAAAAGATTAAAAGGAATCCAAGATAGAAAAAAATTAACTGATATTTGGCAAGAAAATGGTGTGACTGAAGGTAAGGAATATGCTATACTAACTAATGAGATCTATAAAGAATGGTCTGGTATGACAGCAAAAGAATATAAACAATACAAAGGACTTCGTAAAGAATCTTTAAGAGATAATATGGATAATATTGAAATAATATTAACTGATTTATCAGAAGAAACTGCAAAAAGACTTGCAGAAAAACATAAACCAAAAGGTTTAGAACAAAATAAAGAAGTAGCCAGAATGGGTGGACATGCAGCAAAAGTCGCAAGAGAAGATATAGAAAAAAATTTAGGAGAATCTGTTGTTACTAAACAAAATAAATTAAATTATGAATATATTGAAACAAAGAAATTAGAAGTTTCTAAAAAGTAGATTGTATTTGTGGAAAAACATTGAAGAACTAACATTATTGTTAATGTACTTAGCATCTTGGGAAGATGTTAAAATTTTTTTGAATATAACTTTAAACAATGTTGGTCAGATTATGAATCATGTAATGTTAATTTTAAATTATTTAAGACATTCATAGATAGTTACTTTGAAAATTCAAAATTAGTAGAAATATAAATTGAGAAATATTATATTATGCTAATAATGATAGATTAGGTTGGCTGAAATATAACATTAAAAGAGCCTTAATGTTAGAAATAGATTCAGAGGAAGAACAACAACTAGAAATTGACGAAGTTAGAAAGACAATAGACCATGTTGTATACTATAATTCAATAAAAGTTATACATATTGATCAATCTTTTGATATGAGTTTTCGTGACAATGAATTTGCAATTAATCATAAAAAATATTTAGATGAATGGAAAAAAAGGAAAATCTACAAAATGTTTTTAACTTTTTTAAATCGTTCTTTCATGAATATATTCAAGCTTTAAGATATAAAAATTAGCAAAAAAACGTGCTTGATGAATACGTTAACTTCACAATTAACGCCATTTTCTTTCAAATTTATTTTCAAAGAAAAGGTTTTGATTTCTACAGTGCAAACTATTCTTATTCTTTAGTAGAAACAGAAGCAGAAGTTAAGTCAGCACAATTGTTTTTATCTGAGAACATTTCTGGTGAACTTCCAATGTTTGATGCCCCAGAATTTAAGGCTATATTAGTAAATCAAATCAATAAAAACAGAATATTAGAATTTATTAAACTATTTTTAGGAACTAAAAAATATCCTATGTATGATACTGGTGTTATAGATACAATACATAGTTATGAAAAAAACTTGTACTTATTATTTATGTAAGTTCATATAATTACATATCTTGTGATTGTTGACAGCAAAAAATAGAGTGTATCATCTAGATGGATTCTGTTTTTTGCATAGTTGTTGAAATGATGACATTGTTGTGCCATAATTATAAAAAAATTTGAAATAAAAACTATAAAATGCACTAGCTATAAAGAATAAGTATGTTTATATCAACATACTTGAATCCTTTGAAAAAGATTATTCTAATTTAAGCGACCAAATTAATAAATTGTTTAATTAAATACATAAAATTATTAAGGAGGGATTTGTGAGATAAATCCAAATAAGACAAGAAAAATGCGATATTTTTTGCGAATTATTTGAGTTGTGTTGAAATTTAATAAAAAAATATGTAAAAAAACGAAATTCAAATTAAGCCGTACTTGAAATTGTTAAGATTTTTTTAAAATGATACTTTTTAATTATTGAATAGATAAGCAACAAAGGTAAACTTTGTTGGTGAAAAAATTGTAATTGATGAAATCTAAAAAGCAAGGGTTAAAATGAACTCAACTTCGTTTCGCCCTTGCTTTTAATCTTTCATCTCTTTCTCTAAATAATTTTTCAAGTGTTTTTTGATTTTGTATTATTTTTTGCTTTATTAATTCTAAGGCTTTTTGTTTATCTTTTTTCAAAATAAAACACATCCTTTCAGTTGTATATTATATAATAACTAAGTATCATTTTAAAAAAGGATTAACAACGTACTTGAAATTCAAGTAAATAACTGATACAATGTAATTGTAATAAAAAAAGTAAAGGTTTGGTGATTAGATGTTGACAAGGTATAAAATAAAGTCTATCCTTAGACAGACAGACAGACAGACAGACAGACAGACAGACAGAC
>CAVKYO010000092.1:0-2844 GCA_963660495.1 Acidaminococcus fermentans | reverse complement strand
GACAGACAGACAGACAGACAGACAGACAGACAGACAGACAGACAGACAGACAGAGTTACTGGGTAATAATTTAAAACACATAAATAGGAAACTGATTTCAAATTGGTCTCTTTTTGTTAAAAACAAAAAGGCTCTATTTCTTTTATTAGTCACTGTAACATCATGTGCTTTTCTTAATGTTAATGCCAGCGAAATAAGTGCGTGCATAGATGAAACAAAAAAAGGAACAACTGATCCTGATAGTTATGAAGTTTCGGAAAACAAACTTGGATGTTCCATGAATATATTAATAACAAATGCACCAAAAACAGATACCTTAATAGCCATAAAAATTCTAAATATGTATTATAATCCTACAACCAATGTCATTACTCATGAGTTTACAAATAATTTTAAGAACTTTTTGACAAACACTTCCACTTATAAAAACTTTACAATAAAAGATTATTATAACTTAACATCAGGTGATATTACATCAGGATCCACTCTAACAAATTCAACACTTGACAAACTTGTCAGCCAGTATATAACATATGCCTATACCAATAGGCAACAGATAATGAGTGATGTTACACAATTAGCATATGATTCAACAGGTATAGATTTAGGTGGAGTTGGTCATGGAATTTGGTTAACGGCAGGAACATATTTAATTGTTCCATACACAACATATAGTGTATATGCACCAATGGTAGGAAATATAACATTTGAACCTAATAGTAATGGAGAATATGAAAGACAAGATGAAGTAACCAAAATAGTTGCGAAAGTTAGTAATCCAACGGGCAACTTTTATGTAGGAAGTATTGGCAATCTTGAAGTAAATTACAACATAGGTACAGAATTTACGTATTACTCTAATGGTACAATTCCAATTTATCCAACCAACGCTACTAATAAAGTTTATTCCATAAAATACACACTGGATTCAGGACTTACATTATCTGGCTTAACTAGTGTCGTTATAAAGGATAGTCTAGAAACAATGACCATCAAAAGTGATGGCACAGTTATTAATTCATCAGGAAAAACAATTGCAACAATTAGTATTTCAGGTCAAAGTATGACTATTACTTTTAATACGGATAATATTACTAGTAATACTTTTACAATCTCATATAAGTCAACACTAAATAATGAAGCAGTACTAGGAAGTAGTGGAAATAAGAATAAAGCGGAACTAATATATTCAACATCTCCATATACTAGTGAAAGTACTACCGTTAGTTCAACAACAACAGTTTACACTTATGGCATCGATTTACTTGCCTATAAAAAGAAAGACAATTCAACAACTTTATCAGATATGACATTTGATGTTTATAAAGATGAAAGTTTAACTCAAAAAGTTGGCACAATTACAACAGACTCATCTGGTAAAGGAAAATTAGCTGGTGTAGCTGAAGGTACATATTATATAAAAAATACTAAAACAAAGTCAGGTTATAAACTAGCTACAACAACATCAATGAAAGTAAAAGTAACAGGCTCAGTTGCCTCTGATACAGATGGATATTATAAAGTAGAAATAGAAGTACCAGAAGCATCTATTTTACCATTCACTGGTGGAGCAGGAACAATAATTTATACATCAATTGGATTAATAATTATAATTGCTTCTATAACAGTATTTACAATCTATAATAAAAAGCAAAAGCAAATATAAAGACTTCATTTTGAAGTCTTTTATTTATGTTTTAAGACCATATAAAAGAAATAAACATTGTCAAATTTAGTGAGATTCTATAATGAATGTGATATAATGTATATATAAAATAACTTGGGAAAAAGAGGTGATTAAATGGATGAGATTATCTATGATAAAGTAGAAGATGAAAAAAGTCCTACAGTAAAACAATTATATTGGGATATTGCCTTTGGTCTTCAGAAAGTCGATGGATTAAAACCTTCTAAATACATGGTTGAATTATCTAAAGACCATATAAATGGTAAAAAAACATATAGTCAAGTTCAAGAAGAAATTATTTCTTACTATAAAAAAAACCAAGACAATCATGATGACGATGATGAAGAAGAAGCAGATGAAGTCGCAACAGCCATATATGAAATATTGAATAACAAATCTTTTAGATTTGATTGTTTAACTTTAAAAAATTATCATCAAAGATTATTTTGTAATTTAAATAAAGAAAAATATAATCCAGGCGTATTTAGATTATACAATATGACTAAAGCTGAACCTATTTTAAATAATGATACAGTTAGTTATCAATCTTATGATATGATTGAAGAAACTTTAAAGTATGATTTTCAAGAAGAAAGAGAACAAAATTATTTTGATTTTAATAAAGAACAATTAATAGAAAGAATTTGTGAATTTACATCTAAAATATGGCAAGTACATCCTTTTCAAGAAGGTAATACAAGAACAACCGCAATTTTTATTCAAAAATATTTAATTAGTATGGGATTTAAAGTTAATAATAAATTGTTTAAAGATAAGTCAAAATATTTTAGAGATGCTTTAGTAAGAGCAAATTACACAAATTACAGTAAAGGTGTAAAAGCTGATAAAAAATATCTAATAATGTTTTTTGAAAACTTGTTGTTAGGTAAAAATAATGAACTGAACAATGATGATTTAAAAATATAACATACTATATAAAAAGTGGGAATATTAAAAGATAGAATAGATAAAGACCTATTCGCAAATAATTAGTTTTTCGATTGTTGAATTCTGAGTAAATAACTGATACAATATAAATGTAATAAAAAAAGTAAAGGTTTGGCGATAAATATGTTGACAAGGAATAAAATAAAGTCTATCCTTAGACAGACAGACAGACAGACAGACAGACAGACAGACAGACAGACAGACAGACA
>CAVKYO010000091.1:0-2924 GCA_963660495.1 Acidaminococcus fermentans | reverse complement strand
AAAACTTTAGATTAATGATGAAAGAAATAGAATATGAAATAGAATTATTAGATGGTAAAGTAGATACTATTGAAATAGACAGAGTACTAGATCGAATGGGATTTCCAGAAGATTATATAAATATAATAGGTAGGTGATAATAATGACAAAGAAAAATAATAAAATAATAATTCCATTACTAGTTTTTCTAGCATTTATATTAGGAGCTTCATGGTCATACCTAGTAATAAATCAATTAAATAAAGGCACAGTAACCACTAGTGGAAGTGGTGGTAGTTATACTATAAATGAAAATAGTATTTCTGGAGCAGTTGAAAAAATATATGATGCCACTGTAACAGTACAAACGTACAAAAATGGATTAGCAGTATCAACAGGTACAGGATTCGTATATAAAAAAGAAGGATCAACAGCCTATATTATGACTAATAATCATGTTATATCAGGAGGAGACTCCGCTAAAGTAGTATTTAGCGATGGTACATCAGCAGATACACAAATATTAGGCGGTGAGACATATTCAGATATAGCTGTACTTACAGTATCAGCAGCCAGTGTTAAGCAAGTAGCAACACTAGGAAGTACTAAAGACATAAAATTAGGAGATACAACTTTTGCTGTAGGAGCACCCCTTGGTGATACCTATAGTGGTACAGTAACAAAGGGAATACTTTCCGGAAAAGATCGTTTAGTAGCAGTATCATTTTCTGGTACAACTTCAGATTACTATATGAAAGTATTACAAACAGATGCTGCCTTAAATCCAGGTAATAGTGGCGGACCATTATGTGACGTCAATGGAGAAGTAATTGGTGTAAATTCATTAAAATTAACCCAAGAAAGTACAACAACAAGTAATTATAGTGTGGAAGGTATGGGATTCGCTATTCCTATAGAAGATGCACTATCTTATGCCGGTATTATAGAGTCAGGTAAAACTGTATCAAGACCATATTTAGGAGTAAGCATGCTTGATATAACAGATAGTTACTATTTATGGCAGGCAGGCTTAAGTATACCAAAAGATGTTACTGAAGGAGTAGCAGTACTAGAAGTAGTATCATCTTCTCCAGCAGCTAAATCAGGTTTAGAAAAAGGTGATATCATAATAAAGATTGAAGATGAAAAGATATCTTCAGTAGCTAAATTAAGATATGAATTATATAAACATAATCCAGGTGACACAATTAAAGTAACATATAATAGAAATGGAAAAGAAAATACTGTTGAAGTAACCTTAGAAGAATCAAAATAATCTAGATTAATTCTAGATTTTTTTTTATCCACTCAAGCCTTCTAAAACAGAAGTCTTTCATGGTGTCAAAAAGCCATATATATCCAATGTTATTAACTTAAGATAAAATAAAGATAAAGGATTTACTCTTTTGTCTTTTTTTGTTATGATTAAATAAAGAATGAAGAGGAAGATATATGGATTATAAAAAATATAATATAAATGAAACAAAAATAAGAATAGAAACAAATGAATTTATAAAATGTTGCAAAAATGAAAGTAAAGATTTCACGAGAAATAGAAAAATGGGGGCAAAAGACCTTGTGCTATATCAAATCAATAAGAAAGGATTATCAACAAAAATGGAAATATTAAATTTTAATGATATAAATTATGTGCAAAATATTAGTTCACCTGGATTATTTAAACAACGTGAGAAATTAAATCCAGATGCTTTTATATACTTAATTCAAGAATCTCTAAAAGATTTTTATCATAAATTCACAAAAGAGGTAAAAACATATAAAGGTTACGTATTAAAAGCGATAGACGGAAGTGATTTTGAAGTTCCAAATACAAAAAAAGCAAGAGAGAGATATAATGGAAAACTACAAGAACAATGTGCAAGGGTAACTGTTTCAACCTGTTATGATGTGTTAAATAAATATACTTTAGATACAATAGTAGAATCATATAATTATAGTGAAACGAAAATGTTTAAAAAGCATATTGAAACAATTAATAATGAAAAATTACTAGGAAATTTTAAGTCTATCTCAATTGCAGATAGAAATTATAAAAATTTGAGTTTCTTTTATAATGCACTTAAAACTAAAGAATTATTTCTAATAAGAATTTCATCTGCTGTATATGAAAAGGAAAATCAAGCAATGAAAAGTAATGATGAGGAGATAGAAATAAAATACGAATATAATAGGATTAGATATTATAAAGACAAAGATCCGGAATTATATGATTATTATATGGATGGAAACACAATTAAGCTTAGATGTGTAAAGATCACTCTTGAAACAGGAGAAACAGAATATTTAATAACTAATTTAGATAAAAATGAGTTTTCTACTGAAGATATAAATACACTTTACAACTTAAGGTGGAAAATAGAATTAAATTATAAACATTTAAAAAACAACTTAAAAATAGAATGTATAACAAGTAGTAAGGAACAATTGATAAAACAAGATATTTATAGTCAAGTCTTGGTAGCCAATATGCTTCAAGCATTTATTAATGATGGAGATAAAACTGTTTCACAATTAAAGTATAAAAACAAAGCAAAAATAAATAACAACATGGCAATAGGAATATTTAAAAATACATTAATTTATATATTTTTAGAAGAAAATGATAAAAAAAGGGTGGAAATGATGGAAAAATTTTCAGAAGCAATTACCAAATATATAGTTCCAATCAAGCCAGGAAGAAAAAATGAAAGAAAACAAAATGCTAAAAATAGATATCACATTAACCAAAGAAAAACATTTTAATGAATTATAATTAAGGAGATAAGGCATAAATTTTACCATGCAGCAAAAAATATTTTTCTGTAACAAATCAAAAGAGATATGAACTTTGTTATAGTCACATCTCTTAAGTTAATAACATTGAGTAAAAACTTCTCTTTTAACGTCTTTTAATACTACTCTTTTCCATATCACTAGCATAATTC
>CAVKYO010000090.1:0-3535 GCA_963660495.1 Acidaminococcus fermentans | reverse complement strand
CTACATAAATAATTATCACTTATTTGTGCCTACACACACTATTTGACAATTATCCTCAATTATTTGCTTTTGTATCTATCCAATTACAGCTAACATTTCATTAATTGTATTTTTATATTCTTGCTGCATTGATGAATACTCTTTTTCTTTAGCAATGTACTCTTGACTTTCTTCAGAATACTTTCTAGCCTCTTCTTCTTTAGCAAGCTTTTCTTTTTCTAGTTCTTCATTATGTTTTTCTAGTTTTTTAATAGTCTTCATCAATTCTTCTTGAACAGCTTCTGCTTCTTTCTTTTCTGCTGCTGCCTTTTCCTTAGCTTTTATGGCATCAGCTTTAGCTGTTTCAGCATTTTTTTCTGCTTCACTAAGTTGAGCTTTTAACTGTTCAGCTTTTGCTAAATACTCTTTCAATTGACTTGGAGCAACAATGCCTTTAAAATCCGTGTTTTCTTTTTTATTATCATTTTCTTCAACAGATATTGGGCGAGCAGTAGTTTTTTCTATTACAATAGGTGAAACAGTTTTTGACTCTTCAACTTCTTCTGTATCTAGTTTAAATTTATTATTGATATTTCTTAAGTCATTTACAATATCAATTATTGGCTTTGCCTGCATTGGTTTTATTACATTTTCGTTTACATTATATAAATCTTCACTATACTTTTCTATTTTTGCGTTTGCAGAACCATTTTTTGTTACTTTTATTTCCTCTTGTTGCGTTTCTTCTTCAACTTTGTGTTCCTCTACTTTAGGTATATCTTTATCTGCATTGCAAGAAATAGCATTATTTAATAGCATATTACGTTTCATGCTATCCTTAATTTTTAATGCTCTTTTGCCTACTAGTTGTGGAAGCAGTCTTCCTTCAACTTTTAACATAAAAATTCTATTTTTTAATCTGTCATGCTGACATTCTAACTCTTCATATCTTTGATTTTCAATATGAATAACTATACTTTCAGGCATGCTGATAGGTTTTATGTTTTCTTGGCTTGGCATTTCATTAGTTTCTGGACTTTCATTTGGAATCACTGTATTTTTACAAAAGTCAGTATATTTTCTTATAATATTTGAATAGGACTCTTGTTTAAATTTTATTTTTTTAGGATCAGAACTTAATTTTATTGTGCCTAATTCAACACTTAATAGTTCTGCATTTGATAATATAGACATTTCAAAACCTCCTACTCTGCTTTAGAAAGTTCTCTTAAAACATCTTTTATACGATTCCATTCTTCTTCACTTTCAACACCTAAAAGTTTTGGTTCTTCTCCAGAATGATCTATGTTAGATACATAAACTGTAATATTTTCATTTTCATCCTTTTCATTTTTTGTATATACTACATATTCTTTATTTGTATCCTTGAATTCAAATGCCAATATAACTTCTACATCTTCTATAGAACCGTCATTAGCAACGATTGACATTACTTTTTTTTCTATTTGATTTTCTACCATACGTATAGCCTCCCATATTATTCTTATATTAACATTTTATCACATTTTGCGGCAATTACAAGCATTTTACTTAATTTTTTTCAAGAGAAAAGTTCTAGCTCCGTAGCTGCAATACATTTTTTTATATTTATCAAGACCTTTTATATTATTTATTTTGGTAGCTTTTTTATTATCGCTACTGTTATAACCTTTTAATCTAACCTTTTCATATGCGTAGTCTCCAAAAATGTAGTCATAATTATCAAAATAATCAGTTATTTTTTCTTCTATTTCACCTATATTTAAACAATTATCAATATTTTCTATTACTTCATATTTTATACCTTTAATCTCTACAGTTTTCATATTACACCTCATGTCTATTATAACATGTTGGACTTAAAACATAAACATTTTGAATACGCAACTTTTTATGAATATTAGTTTTCCTATTAACGAAAGCTTTTTAATCTTAGTTGTAAAGATAAAAATCAAGATTATTACTAATACAGAACAAGTCTTCTTTTCACTAAAAGTACATTTTCGACTTATCTATTGCATATATTTTATATTTTTAATACCTTAAATAAAATTTTTTAACTTGATTTATATAATTTTAGGATTACTCTAATGGTAGAACATTTAAACTCGAGTTTTTTTCAACCGGTGGAAGATAGTAATTTGGAATTTCTCCTTGAATTATTTTTACTGTTATCGGAGCTTCTATAGTTAATTTTTCTCTTCGAGACATAGCCGGCATTACTACTTGTTCTTCTACAACTACTAATATATTAATCTCTATTGCCAAATAATTAATACCATAATCTTTAATTTTTGTATTGATACTTGATTCCACTTGCCCTATAAATGACATTTTTATTGGAATGCTTGGGCCAATGTTTACGAACAAAGAATTTTTTCTTAATGAGCCAATGGGTATTTTACATAAGACTCCGTTATTGGAATGTTTTTCCATTTTAAAGCCTGACGCTACGGCTAGTTCTTTAATTTTTCCATCCTCTAAATTCGTTAATTTTTTATGTATTTCTTTGTTTACTTTAGATAATATATGATTAACTTTTTTCGTATTATAATCTAAGATTTCTACTTTCCCGTTGTTACTATTTAATTTGAATAATTCCTCAGTCATTTCTTCTTCTATTATTTCATTTACCGATGAGTTTATTATGTTACTTGCAAATCTTTTTGATTCTACATTTACATATCTTTTTAAAATTGGATCGGCCATTTTTCCTAATTCGTGCAATAAAAAAAAAGAAAAAATAATCGATAAAAATATCATAAGAAAAACTAATTTCAATTTAGTCATGAAAGCTTATTTTTACCAAAATTACATCTTCACCTATTTTGGCTATGTCTTTCCAATTGATTTCAGTATCATTTTCACGACCTAGTGAAAAAAATGTTTTATTGGCTTCAATTACTAATGACTCTATTGTTCCGTCATTATTAATGTTGGCATCTATGATACTTCCTATATTTTTTCCGTCATTTACATTGACAATACTTTTAGTCTGTAAATCTGATAAACGCATTGCAATCACCTGCTTAATTAAATATATTCTAAATTTTATTGTGATATTACTTTAGAACTTTTTTTAATTGTTTTATAGCTCTTTTTTCTAATCTTGACACTTGAGCTTGACTGATGCCTATTTCTTCTGCAATTTCCATTTGAGTTTTTCCAATAATGAATCTGTTGTCTAGAATTTGTCTTTCACGTGTATCTAACATATCCATTGCTTCGTCCAAGGCTATTCTATTTGAAAAATCTTGTGAACTTTCTTGTTTATCTTCTATTTGGTCATATAAATAAATAGTATCTCCCCCATCATTGTATACTGGCTCAAACATACTTACCGGTTCTTTCAAAGCTTCTAAAGCGTTTATTATTTCATTACTTGATATTTCTAATTTTTCTGCAATATAATCTATAGATGGTTCCATACCTGTATCTTGTAAATATTGTTCTTTTATTTTTAGAGCTTTGTACGCTATATCTTTTAATGAACGACTGACCCTGATTGTGTTATTATCTCTTATGTATCTGCGTACTTCTCCTAATATCATTGGAA
>CAVKYO010000089.1:0-4028 GCA_963660495.1 Acidaminococcus fermentans | reverse complement strand
CAGCATATTTATACTACTTTCTTATTTTTTTTGAATTATATGTCTGAATAGTTACTTTAAAGAAGGGCAAAGTAAAAAATAAGTTAGACAATTAAACGAGATTGTGATAAGATTTACTTATAAAATAGGAGTGAATATAGTATGCAAAGAGGTAAAAATAAAAATTACAAAATAGTACTTATAGTAGCCTTAATAGTTGCTGCAGTAGCAATTACCATTGGTTATGCTTCTTTTAGTGAAACACTAACAATTACAGGAGATGCTACAGTTAATCATTCAGCTTGGATTATTAAATTTACAAATCTAAGTGATGCTTCCCTAACTGGAACAGCAGAAGAAATTGCTCATCCGGAAGTATCAACAGATGGTACAACACTAAGTAGTTATAATGTAAAGTTTACAACACCAGGAGACACAGTCACATATACCTTTGATGTCGCAAACGAAGGAACATTTAATGCAAAATTAGCAACAATTAACATACCAACACCAATTTGTACTGGTAATGGAGATAACGCCGCTAATGATGCAGCCAATGTATGTAATCATTTAACTTATACATTGACATATTCAGATGATACAGAAATAAAAGAAGGCGACTTATTGCCTAAAGAAACATCAAAAAGTCTAAAACTAACTTTAACATACAAAGATGACATTACAGCTAGTGAATTACCAAATAACGATGTTGCAGTTTCAAACTTATCAATTACAATGTATTATGAGCAAACAACATAAAAGATGAAGTAAAATTACTTTGTTTTTTTACGACATTTTAGAAAAAAATAATCTTTTATTTTCCTCGAAAATATGTTAAACTACTAAAAAAATAGTAAAGGACGTGTAAGAGTATGAATATTATGAAGAAAATTCCTAATCCATTTACCAAGAAAAATATTTTCCTCATAGTCATATTCATTTTTGTTTTATCTATCTCTATAGGTTACTCAGCTTTAAATACAGTTTTAAATATATCAGGAGACTTAAGTCTAAGAATTGCCGCCGAAATTAGAATAACTGGGATAAAACTAAATAGAACAGTAGATGAAGCATATGAAACATATAATTGTAATTACTCAAAAGATTCAACAATTACTTATACAACATTACCAAGTAATACATCAGTAGCCGATTATGAAGCAACCGTAACGAATTATTCTGAAAAACGTTATGAACTAAAAGAAATAATAGTGGTTAATTATACAAATCAAGAAGAAGTGTCTTATCATATTGATGGATTAACAGAAGGTGACATAATAGAACCTGGTGAAACTAGAACATTTACACTAAAAGTATTACCAGTAGTGGAAAAAGTTGCTAACGAAGGTTATACAAATACTCTAGAATTACGTTATGTATTTGAAGAATATATTCCACCAGTTGTAGATATATTATTAAATAAAAAAGTCTTAATAGATAACGGTGGAAGTGATGCCATTTCAGCTAAAGGTACACCAACTCTTACATCGACATCAACTACTAATGAAGGAATGTATGCAACTACTGATAATGAAGGAACAACCTATTATTTTAGAGGGAATGTTACTAATAACTACGTATATTTCGCCGGATTTTATTGGCGAATAGTAAGAATCAATGGTAACGGTTCCATAAGACTTGTTTATCAAGGAACATCAGCAACTTCAACTGGAACAGATGCTGCTCCTTCAACAACCAAATACAATAATGATAATGTCTTACTTTCTGATAAACCTGCCCATTTACTTGTTAAATACTATGAAAGTTTAACTATATCATCTTCACTTTATAGTGTATCAACAGACTGGTATGAAGCAAATTTAAATAGTTATTCTGACTACTTAGATTATGATGTAGGATACTGTAATGATATAAGTACAACATCAGGAACATATAGTGACTATACTAATAATAAAGCCGCAACATTCTCTGGTAAAACAAGACTATCATCTTCATCTCCTACACTAGAATGTCCAAGTACAAGTTATATAACAACAACCGCCGCATCAACAGGTACAAAAAAACTTAAATATCCAACTGGCGTATTAACAATGGATGAAGTATATTTTGCCGGAGGATACAGTACTAGTAATACAAATTATTATTTATATACAGGACAAGCTTTCTGGACAATGACACCATATGAATTCGTCTATGCTTTATTTGGACTAAGTAAATCAGCAAATGTTATGTATGTTGATGCATCAGGTACAATAACTGGTGGAAAAGTATCAGGAGTCTATGGCTTTAGACCGGTAATTAATTTAAAAGCAGACTTATATTATGACACAGGTGATGGCTCAGCTTCATCTCCATATACTATAAAAACTAAGAAAATAGTTGATCCAACACCATATCAAAATCAAAACACTATAGCTGAGACAATTCAAATATTATCAGAACAAGGCGATGACTTTATTTATCATCATGATGGATCATTAGCTAACGGAATAAGTGATGGAAGTTATCGCTATTCTGGAGCAGATCCAAATAATTATATTTGCTTTGGTAGTAATGATGCAACTTGTCCAAGTAAAAACTTATATCGAATAATTAGTGTCCTAAATGGACAAGTAAAACTTGTAACAGCCGACTACGCCACAACAGAACTTTTAGGAACAGATGCTGGATACATTGGTACAAGTAGTACTGAAAGCACTTATAAAGGAAGTTATACTCAAACACAAATACCAACGTATGCTTACAATAATAGTGATGGTACCTCTTCAACAAATGACTGGCCTGGTCCATTAAATCAAACAAATATGGAAGTAAATTTCCTAAATCAGTTTGACTCAACTTGGCAAAGTAAAATTGTAGATACAGTATGGCATCATAATACAATAAATTATTTTACAGCAATTTCAAATAAACCGGCAACAGTCTATGACTTAGAAATGGCAGATACTACAAATTCAACAAGTAAAGCTGGTGTATCAACAACTTCAAAAGTCGGACTATTATATAACTATGAATATGGCTTTGCTGCTTCATCTGGTTCCTGGTCAAGAGGTATGGCACGCTATAGTAATACTGATATTGTAAATAATAACTGGCTATATCTAGGCAAAAAAGAATGGACAATCTCCCATGGTACCGGTGGTGACGGTACTTATGCAGCAGCTATTAACGCCAATGGTTCTATCGGTTATCAACATGTATATAATGGACTACCAGTTAGATTAACATTTTCAATAGATGGTTCATCGACTTATACATCAGGAATAGGTACAAAAGATGATCCATTTAGAATATCATAAAAATAAAGAAGGACTCGGTACCATGAAAAAAAATAAAAGAGTATTAGAAGTCATAAAAACTAAAAAAATAACCTCATTAATTATCATATCATATGAAATATTAGGATTAATTTTTTGTATCTTATTCTTTAAACAATTTAAAGACATGCCTATATATTTTAAAAAAGCATTACCAGTAGGAACAATAATCATTTTCATCCTAATTGCAACACAAATATTATTAATAAGCAATAGTAAATTAAAAGATTTAATATATACAAAACCTATAAAATGCATTATAGAAGATTTTATATATATTACATATTATAATGACGGAGTAGAATATCATGTATACCCAGTAGTAAAAAGCCTTGAAGATAACAAACTGTATTTTACATATGGAAACTATTGCTTAGTAGGGTATAATACCGTTTACGCTCAAATGAATAAAAGTCTATTATTTAAAACCATTTATAGAAAAGATAAATCAAAAGTAAAAATAGGTGATGAAGCTTATGTATACATAAGAAGAAATCTAGATTTAAATGTTGATATAAACTATGAAAAAAATATTGTTCGCCTAAATAAAAAGAAAATCCATTATAATCATGTAAATGACAAATACAATATTAACGTATTTAATAATTTACATTATTTTGAAGGCTTCATTGATATAGAAAAGAATACAGATAATATATAAAAAATCAAGAAACTAAACTGATACTTAAAATGATTTGTAAATATCAGTTTTTAATGGATAATTGTCAAATAGTGTGTGTAGGCACAAATAAGTGATAATTATTTATGTAG
>CAVKYO010000088.1:0-4045 GCA_963660495.1 Acidaminococcus fermentans | reverse complement strand
TTGTCAATAGCACAATTATAAAAATTTGAAAAGTAAAAAGCAAATTCCTTATAAATAAAACAAAACAGAGAATAATTACTTATCCTCTGTTTGAAGAACATATTGATCATTTTTATAATCAACAAAAACTGTATTATTAGGTTTAACTTTACCTTCAATTATCATTCTAGCAAGCAATGTCTCAATAGTACGACTTACCAATCTTTTTAAAGGTCTAGCTCCATAATTAATATCATAACCTTCTTCTATTAATTGACTTCTTGCTTTATCACTTAAAGCTATTTTGATATTAACATCACTTAAACGTTTTTCAATATCCGTAAGTATTTTATCAAGTATAGAGTTAATTGCTTCTTTTGACAATGGATCAAATACAATAATCTCATCAATTCGGTTAATGAACTCTGGTCTAAAATAACTTCTAACTTCATCCATTACTTTAGAAGAATCTCCATTTAAAATATGTTCACTACCTAAATTAGATGTCATTATAATAATTGTATTTTTAAAGTCAACTGTACGACCATTAGAATCAGTAATTCTACCATCATCTAGTACTTGTAAAAGTAAGTTTAAAACTTCTGGATGAGCTTTTTCAATTTCATCAAATAAAACTATACTATATGGATTACGTCTAACAGCTTCTGTTAATTGTCCACCTTCTTCATATCCAACATATCCTGGAGGAGATCCAATTAAACGTGAAACACTAAACTTCTCCATATATTCACTCATATCAATTCTAATCATATGAGACTCATCATCAAATAATTCATAAGCTAAAGTTCTAGCTATTTCTGTTTTACCAACACCAGTAGGTCCTAAAAACATAAATGACGCAATTGGTCTATTAGGATCTTTTATACCAGCACGTGACTTAATAATAGCGTCAGAAACAAGTTTTATAGCTTTATCTTGTCCCATAACACGTTTTTTCATGTTTTCATCTAACGCTAAAAGCTTTTCTTTTTCACTACTTACAAGTTTCACAACTGGAATATTAGTCCATTTCGCAATAACACCTGCTATATCATCACTAGTAACAGTATCACTTAATATTTTATTTTTCTCTGTATTATTTAACTCTTCCAACTCTTTTTCAAGTCTTGGAATTTCACCATGTCTAAGTACTGCTGCTCTTTCCAAGTCATATTTATTTTCAGCCTGTTCAAGTTCAAACTTAGCTTCTTCTATTTCAGCTTTTTTCTTCTTAATATCACTATTTAAATTTTTTTCTTTATTCCAAGCATCAGTTAATTCTTTTTCTTTTACTTGTAACTTTTCAACTTCAGCATCAATTGCTTCTCTACGTTTCTTAGAAATTTCATCTTTTTCTTTCTTTATAGCTTCTCTTTCTATTTGTAAACGCATAATTTTATGAGTTAAATTATCCAAATTAACTGGAACCGAATCCATTTGTACTCTAATAGTTGCACAAGCTTCATCTACTAAGTCAATTGCTTTATCTGGCAAATAACGATCTGTAATATAACGATTAGATAAAGTAGCAGCAGAAACTAAAGCCTTATCTTGAATAGAAACACCGTGATGTATTTCAAATCTTTCTTTTAAACCACGTAAAATTGTAATAGTATCCTCAACTGTAGGTTCAGATACTTTAATCTTTTGAAAACGTCTTTCTAATGCACCATCTTTTTCAATATATTGACGATACTCATTTAAAGTAGTTGCTCCTATAACATGAATTTCACCACGAGCAAGCATAGGTTTTAAAATATTAGAAGTATCCATTGCTCCTTCAGTTCTACCAGTACCAACAATCATATGTATTTCATCAATAAACATGATTATATCGCCTTCGCTTTTTTTAACTTCGTTTAACACTTTCTTTAAACGTTCCTCAAACTCACCACGATATTTAGCACCAGCTACTAAAGCAGCCATATCTAACTCCCATATAGTTTTATTCTTTAAACTAGAAGGAACATCTCCTTTAATAATTCTTAAAGCAAGTCCCTCAACTATTGCTGTTTTACCAACACCTGGTTCACCTATTAAAACCGGATTATTTTTTGTTTTTCTTGATAATACCCTAGTGATACTACGTATTTCCTCATCCCTACCAATGACAGGATCAATTTTACCTTTTTTAGCAGCTTCAGTTATATCACGACCATATTTTTCTAATACATTTTCGTCTTGTTCTTCTTGATAATTATTATACATATTCTATCACCTCTTCGATACTTATTTTACACCAATCTTTAGCACTTGTCAATATAGAGTGCTAATAAAAAAATAAGAAAAAAACGTAAGTTAAACTCACGTTATCTAGTTATTAGAATTAATATTCTCAACACTATCAGTCTTAACTAATCTTTTACTATCACCAGCAGCAACACTACTACCTTTATCACTACCAGTATTTTCTCTTATTTCAGCTAATACTCTACTCTGCCAATTACCTCTATGTACTATTCTCTTACATTGTTTTGATTCAATTAATTCTCTTTTACTTAATTGAGACAATCTATGAAAATCTTCACTATTCATAATATATATAGCATCCCCAGTAGAAACCCTACCAGTACTAGCATTTTCAAAATACTTTTCTAACACTATCTTTCCATTATAATGTACATAAGCAACATATCCATCAAAAGTATTTAATCCTCTAAGTGTATACATAGGATCAGATGTTTCATGAAATGTCTTTTTTTCTAAATAAAGGTCTGTTAAATGTTCTCTATAACGATTTCTTTCTTCTTCACTCATACCCTCTGTCTTTTTACTAATATTCTTAGCAAAAGCTTCATCTAAATTTTCTCCATCAGGTATCATTTCCCAATTAGCAGACAAATCTTTTATATAATCTTTCATAAATTTTTCTACTTCATCAGGACTCATATCAGAAAAATCATAACTACTAAGTGTTACTGTCTTTAACTCTGGATAACTAATTAATAATTGTTTATATCTTTCTTTTAATAACTTATTAGTAACAACATACCCTTCTTTATCTAAAATACCCGGTATAGTAGATTTAAATTCATCAACTACTATTTCTAAATCATCATCTACATCATTTCCTAATTCTAAAAGATAATTTGATACATAATATAAAAATCTTTGTTTAGCTTCAATTCCAGATACACCTTCAGCATATTGTAAATGTTGATGAGCAACATAAAGTTCAAATCTTTTCATATCTTCTTTTGATAATGATGATAAATCTACTGGATGTTCTTGTAAAAAATCCATTACTTCACTAAGATTATCTATTATATATGTAAATAAGTCTGCACAAGCATTAGCATATTTTGCCGGACTCAAATCAATATCAGCTAATTTTAAAAATCTATCCAAGCTTTTCTTATCTGCATCACTTGACATTAAACTTTCTCTTAATTGTCTTTTCTTTTCAAATGTAAGCCTACTACCAAGTAATAAGTTTCTTACCTCTATTGCCTTTTTCTTATTTTCTAATGCTCTTTCATATGCTTGATATATCATAGGATATTTTTTAGACATTTTTTTATCTGTAGAAACACCTCTTAATTCAGCAATATATTTTTTACATCCAAAATTTTCATCTAATAAGAAGTTAGCCAATTCTCCATCTTTTAAGAAACTTCCATCATTTACATTTGTAATATTTAAATTATATATAAGAGTAGATACAACGGCTGATATTGAAAAACACACTTTTTTACTTATACTATCTTCATCTTGTACTATACCTAAAGTTTGAAATATTTGTATATTTGGATAATAATCTACTTTAGTATCTAAAAAGTCCATAAACTCTGTCAAACTCTTATTAAGTGCTTTTCTTATTCTTTTTTTATTACTACATAAATTTAAAATATCCATAGATAATAAAACAACAGGAGTATCTACTGGTATACCTTTATTAATAACTTCATTTACATCTTCATACATAATATCACCCTTCCATGTACGACTGATTAGATATTCTACCATAAATTGTCCATTTTGTCCAAAGAAAAAGAAAGCTTACACTCCCTTCATAATTTTAACAGCTACATCTTTTGCTTCTTCTAAGTCTTTAAAATGTTTATCT
>CAVKYO010000087.1:0-4076 GCA_963660495.1 Acidaminococcus fermentans | reverse complement strand
TTATTTTATTCCTTGTCAACATATTTATCGCCAAACCTTTACTTTTTTTATTACACTTACATTGTATCAGTTATTTACTTATTTTACAAGAACTAACCAATCATTCCATAATAAATGAAAAATATACTAATTATAACTAATACCCAAATAAATACCTTACTAAATAAATATGTATGACATTTCTTAGTTTTACCATCAATAACCATTGATTTAATTTCAACGTATGGTACTGGACTACGTCTATACCATCCTTTAACAACAATATCCTTGTCTACATAATTACCAGCTTTAAATAAAGCAAATATCTTATTAATAATATATACCGGCTGATTATAATCTAAAAATACTATTCCTGTATTATCCTTAATAACAAAGTCCTCATTAAATATACATCCAGGATTTCCTCTACCTATAATTTTACCATTTAAAATACAAGGTATAGCTGTAACTTCAGAAACCTTAACTTCACCAAGTAAAGCATCCACTGTAGTCTCTTTATAATTAGAATTAGGATATTTTCTTCTCAAAGTAATAAATGAAGATAACGCTGTTAATAAAACTACTAATCCTAATGAAACAATATAAACATTATCAGATGTATCACTACTAAAAGTAAATAATATAAATGAAGAACCAACCATAAATATAATTACTGGTAAACACTTAATTAAAATTTCTACTAAAAAATCATCAACATAAGATTCAGTTTTTTCTAAATCAAATTTAATATAAGGTTCCATTCCATATTTACTACTCATATTAGAAAGAGCCATTAATCTTTTAGATATTAATGGATGAGTAGAATTTAATTCATACCATTTAGCCCAAACATTCCACATTTCCCATTTCATAGCATTCTTAATCTTATCTTTTGAAACTTCACCATTATTATAACTACTAACAATAAGTGTCTTAGATGTTCTAGAATCAAATATACCTAAAGCATTCTTAGAAGAAACAGAAAGTTTTCCATCCCTACCAGTACTAGCACTAAGTCCATAACCTATTTTTACTAATGCTGAAGCTAGTAAATTAGGATTCTTTAACTCCTCAGCTGAAAAACTATCTGCATAATATTCTCTAACTCTAGATAACCATAGAATTATATACTGACAAATTACATATAATATATAAGCAACATATCCAATTATCGCTAACTTAGAATTATCATCATCACTTGTATCAACATGTTCCGCAAACATCTCATAAACAGCATATAAAATTAAAGGAACTAATTGAGCAACTGTCATAAGAGCCATATCATAATGAACAGCATGACCAAGTTCATGACCAACTACAGCTTTTACTTCATCTTCACTCAATAACTCAAATGTACCTCTAGTCAAAACAATTCTAGCGTCATTTTTAGTATGACCATAGGTAAAAGCATTAGGTGCTCCATCATTAATATATCCTATTCTAGGATACTTCATATTATGTTCCTGACATACTTTAGTAATAAATTCTTTTAAGTATAAAGGCATCTCCATATCAAATCTAGCTCTATAGAACCATTTCATTGATAAATCAGTTAAGAATGGAGATATTAAAAACTGTAACACTATAATAATAATCAAAACTAATATCGCAGGTAAAATAGATACTCCTGAACAATAACATACTGGAATAATTATAATTGCTAAAAGTCCATATAAAACAGACATTGTAATTAAGGATACACCAGCTAAACCTTTCTTCATCACACTTCACCTCTTTAAAATAAGAATATCATAATATTTAAAATAATATACTAAAATATTAAAAATAACAACTTGTAACCGTAAACTATCTAGGTAATAAACTCAAACTTACTTTTCCCTTTTCTAAAGAAATATCATCTACATAACAATCAACTATATCTCCAACACTAACGACTTCACTCGGATGTTTAATATACTTAGTAGTTAATTTAGAAATATGAGCAAGCCCATCATTATGAAGACCAATATCAATAAAAGCACCAAAGTCAACAACATTTCTAACCGTACCTTGTAACTTCATACCTATACTCAAATCTTTTATATCTAAAACATCACTTTTAAGTAAAGGTTGTGGCATTTCATCTCTAGGATCTAAATTAGGTTTTTTTAATGATGCAACAACATCTTCTAAAGTATAAATATCTGTATTAAGTTTATCTTTATACTCATCTAAATTAATAGTATCGAGTTTTTTAATTAATTCACTCTTACCTATCATATCTTTAGTATAACCTAAGTCATCTAATAATTTTAAAGCAATATCATAACTTTCAGGATGAATAGCTGTTGAATCCAATATATTATCACCATCTACTACTCTTAAGAAACCAATTGCTTGTTCATAAGCTTTATCAGATAATAGTTTTTTCTTTTTTATTTCTTCTCTAGAAGTAATCTTACCTATTTTTTCACGATATTCTATAATCTTTTCTATTGCCTTCTTAGTAATACCAGAAACATACTTCAATAATGAAGGTGAAGCTGTATTAATATTAACTCCTACACTATTAACACACTTTTCAACTACAAAGTCTAATGAACTAGATAATTTCTTTTGTGATACATCATGTTGATACAAACCAACACCTATACCATCAGGTGGAATTTTAACAAGTTCAGCTAAAGGATCTTGAAGTCTTCTTCCAATACTAACTGCACTTCTTTTTTCAACTGCTAAGTCAGGGAATTCTTCTATCGCAATAGGAGAAGCACTATATATTGAAGCTCCTGCTTCTGAAACAATTACATA
The DNA here is from genome assembly GCA_963660495.1 of Acidaminococcus fermentans. GTDB lineage: Bacteria > Bacillota_I > Bacilli_A > RF39 > UBA660 > CAG-877. The sequence continues at coordinate 1,346 of CAVKYO010000087.1, read as the reverse complement.
TTTACAATCTAAATTATATTCTTTAATCATATCAGCACAAAACTTTTCAGATTCACGAGAAGCAGTACCATTACCTATCGCAATAATTGATACATTATATCTTTTTATAAGTTGTACAACAACTTCTTTAGATAAACGAACTCTTTCTTCTGTATTACCATTTAAAAATGGTTTAATAACTGTTGAATCTAAATACTTTCCATTTTTATCAACAGCAGCTAATTTACATCCATTAACAAAACCAGGATCAAATGCTAAAACAACTCTTTCTTTCATTGGTGGAGTTAAAAGTAAAGCTTCCAAATTCTTACCAAAATTATCTATTGCCGCCTCTTCTCCTACTTCAGTTAAATCACTTCTAATTTCTCTTTCTATAGAAGGAGCAATTAATCTCTTATAAGAATCATTTATAGCGTCTTTTACAACATCAACAACAAAAGATTTATCATTTTTAATAAGTTTCTTCTCTAAATAAGAAATAATTCCTTCTTTATCTATATCAATACTAACACTAAGTACTTTTTCATTTTCTCCTCTATTTAAAGCAAGTATTCTATGTGGTTTAACATACTTAACTGGTTCTTGAAAAGAATAATACATTTCATATGTTTTATTAGGGTCTATATCATCACCTTTTTTCTTACTAGAACAAATAATACCATTTTTATAAAAATAACTACGTATCCATTTACGATAACTAGCATTATCACTAATCCATTCCGCAATAATATATTTAGCTCCTTCAATACATTTATCCGTTGATAAATCATCTTTTACAAATTTCTTTGTAATATCTTCTAAACTACCAGTAGTAGGAAAACTCATAATTATTTTAGCTAAAGGTTCAAGTCCTAAGGCAATAGCTTCTGTTGCTTTAGTTTTTTTCTTTTCTTTATATGGTCTATATAAATCTTCTACTTCTACTAACTTATTACAGTTAAGTATTGAGTTTTTTAACTCTTCTGTAAGTAGTCCTTTTTCATCTATTAAACGTATAACGTCTTCTTTTCTTTTTAGTAAATTAACTTGGTACTCATAAACTTCATTAATTTTTCTTATAGCTTCTTCATCTAATGCTCCTGTTGCTTCCTTTCTATATCTTGCTATAAAAGGAATAGTATTACCTTCACTAAGTAATTCAAGTACTGTTATAACTTGTTTATCAGAAATATTTAAATCTGAAGCAATACTTTTAATTATCATTTCATTCATTATGTCTAACCTCTTTCAAATTTTATATATTAATTATACCTCAAAATAAGTAAAGAAAAAAGAGTCTTTACACTCCCTTCATAATTTTAACAGCTACATCTTTTGCTTCTTCTAAGTCTTTAAAATGTTTATCT
>CAVKYO010000086.1:0-4122 GCA_963660495.1 Acidaminococcus fermentans | reverse complement strand
AATCAGACTTAATTCCGTTATTTTATTAAAACGGACATTCAAATGAAAATTTACGTAACTGAAAAAAATTAAAAATTTTACTTACATAAAAAAATATAAAATGTTATAATTGTAATGCAACGTGTAGTGAACTATATCAGACGTAAATCCAGTTGATATAGCTCACTATTTTTGTTTGTAAGAAAGAAAGGAATGAAAAAGTATGAAAGAATTAGATTTAGGAACAGAAAAAATTCCAAAACTCATTAAAAAGTTTGCTATACCTTGTGTTATAAGCATGATAGTAGCAGCTCTTTACAACATAGTAGACCAAATTTACATTGGCTGGAGTAATGCCGGAGCCTTTGGTAATGCCGCTACTAATATCGTATACCCTTTTACAGTAATAGCCCTTGCTTTTACACTATTATTAGGAGATGGTGGAGCAGCACTTTTTAGCTTATCATTAGGAGCAAAAGACAAAGAAAAAGCCAATAAAAGTATTGGTAATAGTATAGTAATGCTAATAGCTATTTCCTTAGTTTTACTAGTAATAGGATTAGTATTCAATGAACAAATATTAAAAATTTTTGGAGCAAATCCAAAAGAAGTAGAGTGTTACAATTATGCCAAAGATTATTTAAGAATAATTTGTTACGGATTACCTTTTTATATCATTGGTCAAGGATTAAATTCTGCCATTAGAAGTGATGGTTCTCCAAAGTATGCCATGATCGCAACAACATCAGGTGCCATTGCCAATATAATTTTAGATCCAATATTTATTTTTACATTTAATCTAGAAGTAAAAGGAGCAGCCATTGCGACAATAATAGGACAAATGATAACCTTTATTATAAGTATTATTTATTTGACAAAATCAAAGTCATTTAAAGTATCAAAAGAATCCTTAAGATTAGATAAAGAAATATCAAAAAATATATTAAGTCTAGGACTTACTTCACTAATAACTCAACTAGCAATAGTAATAATAATAGCTGTATCCAATAACTTAATAGCGAAATACGGTTATGAAACATATGCCTCAACTAATCAAGCTTATGGTACAATAATTCCATTAGCGGTAATTGGTATATGTATGAAAGTATTTGGAATAATAATTTCAATAGTAATAGGAGTATCAATAGCTGGACAACCTATCATTGGCTATAACATGGGTGCTGGTAAAACTAAAAGAGTAAAAGAAACAGCAAAATATATATTAATTATAAATGCGATTGTCGGATTAATAGCTTTCTTATTATTTGAATTATTCCCATCTCAAATAATTTCTATTTTTGGAAAAGGTAATGGAATAGAGTATACTGAATATGCTAAACTATGCTTAAGAATTTTCTTATCTGGAATAGTATTTACATGTCTCATAAAATCAACATCAATTATATTACAGTCCATTGGCTCAAGTTTAAAATCAACTCTTCTTGCGTTATCTAGAGATATCTTTTACTTTATCCCAGCTATCATTTCACTAGCGACAATTTCTCATAGTGTTGTAACTATGTTATGGTCTGCTTTAATAGCTGATTCACTAGCCTTTATAACTGCCATAGTTCTATTGAAAAAAGAATTAAAAAAATTAAATAAGTTAGAAGAAAATATAACAATAGAAGAAGAACAAAAAAACAATAATAGTATTCTAAAAAATAAAATAGTAATAACTATTTCCAGAGAATATGCATCAGCTGGACATTATGTTGGAAAACTTTTATCCGAAGAATTAGGAATACCTCTTTATGATAAAGAAATAATTAATCTAACAGCTGTAAAACACGGTTATTCTAAAACTTACGTAGAAATGAATGAAGAAAGTAAAATCCCAAACATAAATTACTATTTAAATGATGATAAATTATTTGAAAGTGAAGCAAAAGTAATAAAAGATTTATCAAAAAATTCATGTATAATAGTTGGAAGATGTGCAGACTATATATTAAGAAATGAAAAAAATATTATAAAAGTATTTTTATACTCAGATGAAGAATCAAAAATAAAAAGAGCTACTAAGTATTATGGAATACCTAAAGAAAAAGCTCAAAAAGAAATAACTAAAATTAATAAACAAAGAGCAAAACATTATAATTATTACACTAGTAAAGTTTGGAATGACTATTCTAATTATGACTATGTAATTAATGTAGATAAATTAGGTGTAGAAAAAACAACAGAAATTTTAAAGAACATCATTCTTATAGAAGATAATTCAATAAAAAACAAATAACTAAAACTAGATATTTTGTCTAGTTTTTCTGTTTGCAAATAAAGCTGATAAGTTCAAACTACATCCTATTTGAGTTATACTAAAAATACTAGTAATATAAATAATTTGTCAAAACAATTAAAAAATTATAAATAAAAGAATTAGTACGGCAGCGACTGTCGGAATTTAAGCCATTATGGAGAATAGAGGTTACTCTATCTGTGAAGTAGGAAATTTGATCGGTGACGGCCAAACAAAAACGACAAATTGAAATTTATAAATTGAAATTTGTCCTTTGTTCTGATAATTAATTATAAAAAAAGACAAACTTCATTATTGTTTGTCATCAATTACTTTAACATCATCTATATATTGATATTTTAAAGCATTTTCACTAGAAACTGCCGGTTTATTTGTTGCTTTTTCATATGAGATTTTCGCATCATTAGCAACCTTACCACCCTTACGAGCTACTCTCATGTTTTCAGATAAACCATGTGGATTTTCTGATTTTGCTATATCACGAGTAGCAATTTCTCCAAGATTTGTTAAAGCAATTTCAATATCAGTCATATTATCACGTAAAGATTCTTTTCTAATACCTTTATAAGCTTTATATTCACTTGCTTTCATCCCAGACCAAGATTTATATATTTCATTAGTAAGCATCGCAAACTCAATTGGTTTTTCAATGCCACTTTCTTTCCAAACATCAGTTAATTTAAATCTATTCACTATAGAAATTAATCTTTCCTTAATCCAGTCATCACAATATCCCTTACGTCTATAATATTCTACAGCTCTATTAATTGCTAATTCTGGATCAAATACTTCATCAATTCTTTCTTTACCAAGTGATGCTAGCCAAAGTTTCATAGGTTCAGCCTTTGGACTAGGTACTGATTCAATAAGCCTAAATATTCCAGCTGTATCTAGTACATCCTGGTTATAATATTTACCATCTGCTGATTTCATTTTCAGTTGGTTAGTATTACTAACCAACTCACTTCCCTCATCATTTAATTTGTTTTTAAGCCATTTCCAATAATTTCTTGATTTTTGATAATCGTTATTAGTTAACGCACCAATAACATCAACAACGCTAAAATAATACTCTTCTTTTTCTGAATCCCAAACACTACGAATAGTACTGTTTTCAAATAAATTTAAAATTGTTTCTAATTTCTTTTCCTTCATTTCTTCACCATCCTTTATTATGTGTTTGAAAAATATTTTTATCTTCACTCATATTATTCTAAAAAGAAAATAAAAATCCTATTAAAAGACAAAAAATTTAAAAATAATTTGAATAGTAGATAATTAAAAGAAATGAATCCCTTAAATGATTTACCAAATTCAAATCAATTGTCATTGTTTTAATTGAGATACTAATCATTTAGTATCTTTTGTTCTAATAATTAATTATAAAAAAAGACAAACTTTATTATTGGTTGTCCTCAATTACTTTAACATCATCTATATATTGATATTTTAAAGCATTTTCACTAGAAACTGCCGGTTTATTTGTTGCTTTTTCATATGAGATTTTCGCATCATTAGCAACCTTACCATCTTTACGAGCTACTCTAGTTGACTACAGTTTGTAGTTAACTCGGATTCCTCTTTTTTTCAGTCTTGACTTTAATACAGACCAATATTTTCTTGCATCACTACTTTCTGCCAATGCGCTTAAAACATCAACAACACTAAAATAATATTCTTCTTTTTCTAAATTTCAAACACTACGAATGTTGCTGTTTTCAAATCAATTGTCATTATTTTAATCGAGATACTAATCATTTGGTATTCTTTTTGATAATAATTGTGTATATTTTTATAATAATTGATTCTTGAAAAGATAGCGACTAACTGATACAATATAAATGTAGAAAAAAAGTAAAGGTTTGGCGATAAATATGTTGACA
>CAVKYO010000085.1:0-4173 GCA_963660495.1 Acidaminococcus fermentans | reverse complement strand
CATCATTTCTACTAATTGTTTAGTAATCGCAAGTCCTAATCCCGTACCTTCTATAGTTGTATTTTTATCTTCATCAAGTCTTTGAAACTTAGTAAATAAATGTTCAACTGCTTCTTTTTTAATTCCACGTCCCGAGTCTTCTACTGATACTATTAATTTACAAATATCATCAGTATTAACACAACTTATCTCATATCTAATAAAACCTTTATCCGTATATTTTAAAGCATTAGATAACAAGTTAGTAATAATTTTTTTAACATTATTATAGTCTCCATATAAAACTTTAGGAACAATAGGATCAATATAACAAGTAAACTTAATACCTTTCTCTTTTGCCTTACCTTCTACTAAAGTAGCTAACTCTTCAAAAGTACTTCTAGCATCATATGAAGATAAATTTAATTCTAACTTACCAGATTCGATTTTAGAAATATCCAAAATACCATTAACTATTTCAAGTAACGTCTTAGAAGCATTAACTATATCTTTAGCGTTTTCTTTAGCCTCATCCAAAGTACTAGCGTTATTAACACAGTCAGAAAAACCAACGATAGCGTTCAAAGGAGTTCTAATCTCATGAGACATACTAGATAAAAAGTCAGTCTTAGCATGATTAGCCCTATCCGCATCATCTTTAGCCTTCTGTAAAGCCTCAACCATTTTCATATCTGGATTTTCGATTGTAAAATACATTATATAAACTGTTATAGCATGCACAGAAAGCAACAACAAATATTCAGGCTCTAAAAATTGAATAATAGTTGCTGAAACTCCTAATACCAACAATGCTATCAATGGAATATATTTTTTTAAACTATCACGATTAAATGTTTTAACAATTTTGATTACCGAAAGAACTACATAAACACCAGTCAATGCATATACAAAAAGTACAGCTAATCCGTTTGGAATCAATAAATCTGATGTTTTAATATATGATAATGGTAAAATAAATTCAATTATAGAAAGAGATAAAAATATATATTTGTATATTTTATTTCTGTTTTCTCGTTTCGAAATAATATTAATGTACATTGAAAAAAAAGAAACCCAAAAAATATAATACAACAAAATAAGTTTTGTACTAATAGTATATATAATACTGTTATAATCAACATTAAAACAAAGTAAAAGATAATTTATAAATTCAAAAATTGCACCAAACAACGTAAGAATTAACAGTTTACCAAAAATTCTTGTTTCTGAATGATTAGATCTTTTCTTTGCATAGAAAATAACTAATAAAATTAATACATACGTAAAACTACAAATTGTAAAAGTAATATCAGTCATATCTACAACCACCTTATTATACTAATATTATAACCCATAACAACAAAGAAAAAAAGACCGAAGTCTTAACTATTTTTCTCATGTATTCTTTTAAATAAAGTTTTACCAGATTTCTTTTCTGTATCTTTAGAAGACTGTTTATAGATTTCTTCTAATTCATGAATTTTTGCTTTCATCATTAAATTACGAGGAATACTATCAAGTTCTTGATAAAAAGTAGGAACATGCATAGAATCCAATTCAGCTGAGATTTTACCATAAATACCCTGTTCTATTTTTTGTTTCATCTCAGGATTAACATCAGAATCATATACAACAAAGCAAGCAGGAGCTTCTTTATCTTTTTTACTTGCAACACCAATAACTGCACAGTCAACAACGCCTTCAACGCTTTTAACAACATTTTCTATTTTTGGTGCCCATACTTTATGACCATCTCTTATTATTAAACCAGACTTTCTACCAGCAAAGAATACATGCCCAGATGGATCTAAATATCCTAAATCTCCAGTATGATACCATTTGCTTCCATCAGTATGCTTAACTAAAGCAGAATTAGTACTTTCTTCATCTTTATAATATTCTTTAAACACATTAGGATTAGCTGCATTATAACAAATTTCACCAATTTCATAATACATAAGACCATCATCATAATCTGGTGCATCGACTTGTCTTATATTATTTTCTTCATCATAAGCAAATACAGCCATATCATTTCCTGGAAAAACTACTCCAACAGATCCTTCAGAATAAATTTTTTTATTTTTTAAAACACCATTCGGATTAAGAGCCGGTCCACAAGTTTCAGACGTACCTAATGCATTTTCTACAATAGCGACACTACCAGTCTTTTTCATAATCATATTAGTTTCTTGTTCTAAAGATAATTCTAATAAATCACCACCAGAAATCAAATGGTGTTTGCCGGAAAAATCAACTTTTCTTCCTTTTGCTTCCTCTTTTTTTACATAATCACAAATTCTTTCTAACAATAATGGTCCAAGTAATATAACTGAACTTTCATCTTTCAAAAATTCCTTAGTACAATTAATTGGATCAAACAATGGACTTAAAGAAGTAGTAACTCCCCATACTATTGCTAGAACTATATCATACCAGAAATAAGAACTAGAAGGTGGCATAGGATTAAACATAGAATCGTGTTCATCAATATCAAATTCAGAATATAATTGTTTAAAAGCTGAACTTAAAAAGTTTTCATTTGTTGTCACAACACCTTTTGATTTACCAGTAGAACCTGAAGTCTGAAAAATCGCAACATTTTCATTTTCAACATATGGTTCAGCAACATCTTCTATATGTATATTTTTACTTTCTAACCCTTCAATAGTTTCTGCAAAGCTTATCCAATTGTCATTACTATCAAACTTAATTCTTAGTTTAGAAATACTTTCCATTAAACTAATTATAGACTTCTTTGGTAAAGATGTAAAAGGTAAAGAGTCTTTTATTGGAAGATAAATAACTTTACGTTCATTATCAGCATCAGTAATATTTTTAAACTGTGGATATGTTAAATCTAATGCAATTAAATACTTAGAATTAGATTCTTCCATACATTTTTCTATGGCGTCACTCTTACTCATAGGATCAATTGGTCTAACAGTTGCTCCAATAAGATTAGCTGCAAAAAAAGCATAAATAGATTCTGGAACAGACGGTGTACACATCACAATAATATCACCTTTTTCAACATTAAATTTATGTTTTAATGCATAAGCAAGTTTAACACTATTATCAACTAAATCACCAAAAGTAATTGATCTATCACAACGATATGCTACAGTATCACGCATCTCATTTGCTTTTTTTAAAGCCAAAGTACTAAGTCTCTCCTTAGGAAATTCTTTTTCTAAAACTTCTTTATCAAAATACTGACGATACGGTCTATCTTGTTTTCCATAACCAGTAAGTTCCTTGCCTAAGTTTTCTTCTGTTTCTCCTACCATTTCTATAATTTCATCATCTGATAACTTTTTAATAGAAGTTTCCTTCGCATTCTGTAAAATTTTCTCCAAAATATCTCTATCCATATACAATCTAAGCCCTTTCAAATTGCCACTTATTATACCAAAAAAATTATTTCTTTTCAAGATAAAAGAATTGGAGTTTGTTTACTTAGAATCATCTTCTATTATTTTCTTAATTTCTTCTAACAAATACATAGAGTGTAAATGATAAAATAAAATGTAGGAATATTACAATGTATAAATGTCAACGACCATGCACTAAAGTACATGTCTTTTTTAAGTACTAGAAGTACGTAATGGCAAATTAAATTCTTCATTAATTTATAAATTTTGAAATTTTCTTCGTATTGATCAGTTTGATTTGCAATACATTCTTTTATTATATTCTCTGTTACTGTTTCTACATTTCTACAAAAATAGCCTACACAAACGTTGTCCCCAATATCTTTTTTTAATTCTTTGTACTCTTGCATTAGTACCCTGGCCGTTTTTCTTTTTAATTGTTGAACTAATCTAGGCACTGATAAACTTGGTCGCAAGAAACCAACAAATGAATATGTTCTTTTCCTACACTTCTTTTTATAATAGTTACATCAATGCTATTGCAACTTTGTCTTATTAATTCTCTTACTCGTAATGCTATTTTTCCATCTAAAACCTTATATCGATATTTTGTTGTCCAAACTATATGATATTCAATATTATGACTTTCTCATAAATAACCCACTAATTAGTTATCTATTATATCACCAATTATTAAAAACGGTAAATTGCTCTAAATTCTTCAAGAATTTACAGGCTGAAGCACGTGACCTGAACCTATTATCACCCGAGTTTGACAGTTTTTAATCATAAATCTTCTAAAGCCTAGATAAAATCTAGT
>CAVKYO010000084.1:0-4860 GCA_963660495.1 Acidaminococcus fermentans | reverse complement strand
ATTTTCACTAATTATTAATTCTTATTTTACTATCATTTTCAAAAATTTTTCACAAATAATATCAAATCACAACAAAAGAAAAAGACTAAACAGTCTTTTTACAGTTAAGATTCCAAATAATCAATAATTTCATCCATACCTTCAATATAAGTATCTATCTTATTATTAGAAAATTTAATAAGACTTGGACCAGAGATAGATAATTCACTTGCCTTAGTAGCTTCTTTATTAGAAGCATCGGAAATAAATCCTTTATTTAAACCATCACCCATATTAACAGTATAAAGACTAAGTTCTTTAGAACCAGAACGATATGTACTTATAGCACTAGTTAAACTACTTAAATCATCATCATTGGTGTCATAGTAAACTACTAAGTATTGACTATCTTTAATAGAGAAACTACTGCCTAGTAAAATTTCTTCATGTTGAATTTCCACTTCACTAGTATCAGAAGATGAATCAGTATCAGTACTACTAGCATCAGTATCTTTATTAAGTATCGCAACAGTCAAAAAGTAAAAACAAGCAAATACTATTAATACAACAGAAGTAGTAATAACTACCTTTTTCACTTCAGGAGAACCAAATGCACTCCCTTCAAATTTAATTTTATTTTTCTTATTATTTTTTTTCTTCATATAAATCACCATAAATATTGTACCATATAAAAAAAAAGAGGTAAACTCTTTTATTTCATAGTAGGTAAATAACTAATAGACTGAGCCACTTCAACTAATTCATCTTGGTTTAAAACATCACTAACTATATAATATTCAATTCCATTACTTGTCCAAGTTAATGAATTATTAGTCATAACACCTAAAGTATCCATTAATTGATAAGGCTCACCATAGGTAGGTATAATTGTAAATTCATCTTCAATAACAGCAGTCTCTTCAACAAGTAAGAAAGGTTTATCTCCATCAAAAGTCATAATTATTCTGTCTCCAACATCCTTTTTTATTTTTTCCTCACTAACAAGTTTAGTATTAGTTGGAATAACTAAAGGATAAATAGAATCTTCTAATTCAGAAGTCTTTTTTGTAGTTTCTCCATCAATAGAATAAGTACTCATAACTTCGTCCAACTCAAAATAACTCTTTTTAAATGTTGGCGAATAGTCAATGTTTTTAAAAGTCATACTCATACAAACAACATGATTACTGTCATATACTTTTACTTTTTTAATATTACCTTTTTTATTTAATTCAATAACTTGTTCCACAAGTTTACTATTATTAGGGTAATTAACAGTTGTAACTATTTTATAACCAGACTTTTCTTCTGAAAATTTAACATCTTTAGTATTTTTTATATCATTTACCAATGACTTTAACAAATATATTTGGGAATTACTATATGGCCAATCACTCTGAAACTTGAAACTTTTATTAAGAGCCGGAGTCAATACATATACACCAGCATCATTTTTTAAAATAATTTGCGTATGATTGTTAGCCTCATTAGTTAAGACTACTTTATAATTATTATCTTTTTTATAACTAACTTCAACATCATAGTTATAAACTTCATCATTATTAACAATTTCTAAATCACCAGAAATTTTATAAGCTGATGCTTTATTTACTTTCTTCTCCAAATCATTAATAACACTACTTTCTGTATTATTGAAACAACCTGTAGTAACTAACAACATAGTAAATACTATTCCTACAAAAATTTTTTTCATAGTTCACCTCATAATTAAATTCTAATTAATTATATGGTAAAGAATATCGAATATTACAAAGACAAAGAAAAAAGTCAAAGAATAATCTCCAACTTTCTAACTAATCTTTAGTAATTTTAATTTTTACTTTCTTAGTCTTAGGCTTATATGTAAGTTTTAAATCTCCACCAGTAACAGTAACTTCTACTTCATGTTCACCTGCACCAAGATCTTTTAAATTAACTGAAGCTTTTATAGTACTTGAATCTAATGAATTAATAACATCTTCACTACCTTCAACAATAACTGTAATTTTACTATCATCCTCAGACATAGCTTGAGCTTTATATCCAGATGGTACATTTTCAGCACTAACTGAAATATTATCAAACTCTTTTGTTATAGAATTATCAACAGAAACTGTTATCTTAATAGTTTTAGAACTAATATCAGTAATTCCAGTAGGCTTTTTCAAAGTAACATTATACTCTTTATCACTCTTTAAATCATTTACATCAATTTCTACTTCTAATTGTTCAAGTTTACTAACTGCCTCTTCTTCACCATAAACAGTAACACTAGATACTGAAGTATCAATAGACTTAATTGCCTTACCAAAAGCCAATTTACCAGTAGGAACTATTTTTATTGGTACTTCCTTACTAGGAGAAGTTATAGTTATTTTAGCATCAACCGTTTTAGGAACAATTTCAACATCTACAATCTTACCATTAGTATCATAAGCAACCAATGAAACATCCTTTAAAGTAACATCACCAGTCTTTTGATCTTTTTGCGTAGGTATCTTAGTAGCATCAACTAATGCTTTTACAGTTGCTACTTTTTCTAATTTATATTTAGCTCCTTTAACAATAACATCAGTTCTATCTAATTCAACATTTTTAATATATAGTTTACTATCTAAGCTATCTTGATGTAATAAATCATAAGTTAAACTACGTGTTTCACTCTCTTTATTATAAATTGTAACAGTTACCTGTGAAGGATCCAATTTATAATCCAAAGATTTTAATCTTTGCGAATACTTCAAAGTAACTTTATGATTACCAGGTTTTAACCCAGTCAAGTCAACTGAAACACCCTTAGAAGGTGACTGTTTAGCTAAAAAGATATGTCTTTTTTGACCAACGAGAGTAATATCAACCGTCTTTGGTAAACCCTCTACTACATATAATTCTTCATTATAAACAGCAGTAACTGGTTGATTATAAAGAATTTCTGCATATTGATCAATAATAACATTAGATTCTTTATCAATAATAACAAAAACTCCAAAGGCTAAAAGTAAACTAATAACAAGAAGTGTCGACTTCTTACCCATCAACCTATCAAAATTTTTAGCATTACCTTTAAAGAAACCAGTAATTTTTAAAATAACTCTAGTAATAGGTGTAATTAATATTCTATCGAAGAATGTTCCAATACGATGAAAGATTCTTCCTATTTTATTAAATATTTTCTTCATAAATCTCTTCCTCATCTAATTCATCGTCTTCATTAAATTCAATATCTTGTTTAGGTCTTAATTCATCAATTAATAACATTCTAGTATCATCAAGCGTTAAATTATATAACAATTCCCCCTTTAAAGCAACAGAAATTCTACCAGTTTCTTCTGAAACAACAATACAAATAGCGTCGGTCTCTTCAGCTAAACCAAGAGCTGCTCTATGTCTTGTACCAAGTCTCTTATTAATTTTTTGACTACTACTTGTAGGGAATACAGCACCTGCACATGTAATTCTATCACCTTGAATAATTGCTCCACCATCATGTAATGGATTTCCTTCATAGAAAATAGCAATTAACAAATCACTAGTTAAATCTGCATACAACTTTTTAGCTCTATCAATATAGTTACCCAAACTAATATCTCTTTCAATAACAATTAAAGCACCAATGCGTTCTTTTCTTAAGTAATCAACAGCATTAACAACTTCATAAACCATACGTTCTCTCTCATCAACAGTAAGAACTTTATGTCTTCCTAATAATTGACTCCTACCAAGCTGTTCCAATATAGTTCTAATTTCAGGTTGAAATATAACTATTAAAGCTATAGGTCCCCATTGAATTATATATTCAAGTAAAACACCAATAGTTGTGAAACCTAACCAGTCACTAACTACTTTTAAAATTATTACAAAAGCAACACCTTTAAACAATAAAGAAAGTTTAACATTGTTCCTTATATTTTTCAAAATCAAATAAAAAACTAACCATACTAAAGAAATATCAACGACTTTCCTTAATATAGATAAAACATCAGTCATAGTTATAGTCATTACATCGTCTCCTTTAAAACACTCTTCTAGTATACAATTTTTTTAATAAATAGTAAAGTTTTCAACTTTTAGTAAGTTCATCATCAATAATAGTTTTCTCTTGCGTATTATTATCCAAAATAGCAGAACTCGTACTTTTTGCAATAGCACTCTTTTGTTCACTTGTCGCACCAATGACATTTAAAGTTGAAGAAACCATCGCAACTTCCATTGGATTAATAAGTGTAGGAGCATTAGTCTTTTTAGGTTCAACAATTACATTTTCACCATTAGTATCATCAGTCAAAATAGCAGCATCACTATTATAAATATCTTGTGCAGCTAAAACACTAGTAACACTTGCCATACTATCAATTGGTATATCTGTAGCTACATCATTTGTTGAAATACTAACTTCTACTCTTTTATTACTTCCAGATGGATCAACAATAACAACTTTAGAAGCAGCTTCTTTCTTAGCATTTTCCTTAGCAATAGCGTTGATTTTTTTCAAAAAGTAAACACACACAAATATTAAAATAAGGCACACGAAAGAAACAATAGTATATAAAGTTCCGGATAAAGTATCTCTAAAAAACGCTAATATGCTTCTCAAATTGCCACCCACCTTATAATATATAATACCATTATAAACTAGAATTATCAAGTTGAAAGGTCAAAAAAAAAGACGACAAATACGCCTTATTTAGTTACTTCAATATGATTAAATAATATACCTATATTAAATAAACCAGAAAAGCCAACTAATGTATAAATAATATTAGTAAATAAACTACCAACTCCAAAAATAGTTTCTACTAAATTAAAACTCAAAAGACCAATTAGTCCAATGTTATTAACTTAAGAGATAGAATTTTAAAATTCTATCTTTTTTGATAGAAT
>CAVKYO010000083.1:0-5186 GCA_963660495.1 Acidaminococcus fermentans | reverse complement strand
ATTTATTATAAACTCAACTTTCTTAACTTTCTCCCCCAAAACTCTTTACACTAACCTTATATATAGGAAATTTTTTAGTAAGTTCAAGTACTTTTCCCATACACTCATCTTGTATTTCTACATTATCACCATTACTTAAACTCTTATAAATGATTTCAGCAATTAATTTAAATTCCTTCTCTTTCAAACCTCTTGTCGTCATAGCAGCACTACCTATTCTAATACCAGATGTAATAAATGGAGACTCCGTATCGAAAGGAATTGTGTTTTTATTACATGTAATATGAATTTCATCAAGTACTTTTTCCGCAACCTTTCCAGTTAAACCAAAAGAAGTCTTAACATCAACTAAAATTAAATGATTATCCGTACCATCAGAAACAATTTTTACGCCATGTTCTTTTAAAGTATCAGACATAGCTTTCATATTTTTAATAATTTGTTTTTGATAGTCTTTAAACTCAGGTTGTAATGCCTCATAAAAACATTGTGCTTTACCAGCAATAACATGCATCAACGGTCCACCTTGAATACCAGGGAAAACTACCTTATTAATCTTTTTAATTAATTCTTCACTATTGGTTAAAATAATTCCTCCTCTTGGACCTCTTAAAGTTTTATGAGTTGTAGAAGTAACAACATCAGCATAAGGGAAAGGACTAGGATGTAATCCAGCAGCTACAAGACCAGCAATATGAGCCATATCAACCATTAAATATGCCCCTACTTTATCAGCAATTTCTCTGAATCTCTTAAAATCAATTATTCTAGAATAAGCACTACATCCCGCAATAATCATTTTAGGATTTTCTTCTAAAGCTATTCTTTCCAATTCATCATAATCAATCATTCCAGTCTCTTCTGAAACATTATAAGAAACAATTTCATAATCAAGTCCAGAAAAGTTAATAGGATGACCATGTGTTAAATGTCCACCATGTGATAAATTCATACCCATAACTTTATCACCATGATTAATTAAGGCTCTATAAACTGCCATATTAGCACTACTACCAGAATGTGGCTGTACATTAGCAAATTTACAATCAAAAAGTTGACATACATACTCAATAGCTTTCTTTTCAAATATATCTATGTATTGACATCCACCATAATATCTTTTACCAGGATAACCTTCTGCATATTTATTAGTAAGAATACTTCCTTGTAATTTCAAAATATCCTTAGAAACATAATTTTCAGAAGCAATTAACTCAATATTCTCCTCTTGTCTCTTAGTTTCTTTTCTTAAAGCATCTCTTAATATTTTATCCATCATTACCACCTCATTATAAATAGTTTTAAATTTATTTTATTTCAGAACCGCCCCATTCAACAACACTATAACCTTTTCTAACAACCTTAGTCAATTTTTGCTCCTCAACATCGACTTTTTTATCCAAAGCCTTATAATCCATAATTACTCTAATAAAAGTATCAGGTTCAGGACTAATTTTCATAGGCATATAGTTATTTATTTCTTCTAACGTCTCAAACCTTATATAATTATATTTATTACCTTCAAGTCTAGGCAACCAGTATACAATAAACTCATTAATTTCTCTTTCATTTAAACCTAAAATTTCAAGTTTTTCCTCTAAAAAATCTACAGTATCTTTTCCTTCAACAACAAAACCATCATTCTTTACAGTTGCTAAACTATTTTTCCCTTCATAATACAAGCCATAATAACTTCTATTAGTATTTAGATCAAATAAAGTACCATCTTTTTTAGCGATAACATTCCATCCATCTTCATATTTAGGATAAGAAACCGTTAATAATGACGAATTTAATAATTTAACAGTAACATTCATCTCTTCTTCAGGATAAATATATATAATAGGTTTATCAACAGTACCAGAATATTCACCATAAATATTACCATATTTAACAATATTATTATACTCCTCATCTGTAAACGTAATAACTATCTCATTTTGATATACACTTGCATCAACTGGTACTACTAAAAAATAAGCACCAATATCTGCAGTACCACCAGAAACACTTTCCCATAAATATAAAGTAATTTTACCATCTTCTTCTATAGCGTTAGCAAGACGAGCTTTTACATTAAAAGTACCAATAGTAGCATATGAAACTATCATATATTTTTTACTAGTATCTGTATATTTTACAAATAAATTAAAATCCTTACAAAATTCAATATAATCATAATAATCATACAATTTTGTACTATTAAAAGATTGAACAATTTCCTCTGCTAAATCAGTATTATAATACTCAGAAAAAGACACCTCTTGATAATCATAATCACCAGTATAATCATCTTCAACAATATAAAATTTTACTCCATTGTAATATTTAACATCTACATTAGAAATTTTCTCTTTCTTAATAGCCTTCCCAGTACTTTCATTATGACTATCTAAAAAAGTACAACCAATGAATAAACCAATCACAAAAACACATATCAAGCTAATAATAAACTTACTTTTACTTTTCAAATTACTCACCTCAAAATATAAATTTCATCAGAAAAACTAAAAAATATTTTAAACATCATCTCCCTTTAATTTTATCAAATACTCTATTAAAATAATAATACCAATTTATTGGCAAATAAAAGTCACCAATATATTCTTCTACATGCCCACCAAAACCTTTTTTAAACTCATAAACTCCATCAGCATCTTTATCAAATAAACCTCTAATACCATAAAAATTATATTTTTTATAATTATTTTCACAAGCGTATTTAATCATCATCCATTGAATTAAATATTGTGCATAAAAATTATTATACTTATCAACATTTCCAGAAAATAAATAAATAACTTCATCTCCAAACAACATAAACATAGATGCTGATAATGGAATCATCTTTTCATCATATTTAGCGACTTCATTTAATCGATTAGTTAAAGAATCAATATTTTTCTTAACTTCTTTAGCACTATTGTTCTCTTTATTATAAAACTTTTCATACTTCTTATTATAAGTTTCTAGTTCTTCTTCTATTTTCTTTTTATATTTTTCTGCATCTAAATAAGCTATTACAAATCTAACATCATCACCAAACGACTCATACATATGTTGATAATATTCCAAACTTCGATCAGAAAATCCTATAAGTTTACTAGTTTGTTCCGTAATATTTTTAAAAACAGGTAAATCATCATAAGAAATATCCTTAATAATAATACCAAACTTTTCAGCTTTCTTAATCTTACTCATATGATGTGGCTTAAATTCTTTAGCAACATCATCAAAACTTTTATTTTCCAAATCTATTACATATTGCCATCTAACTTGATGTCCCTGATCATAACCAGTTGTAAACCCATTATGAATAAATCCATATTTTTTTATAATTTCAACAATATCACCATTATCATATTCATCAGTAATATCACCATTTATATCTCTACTCTTATATAATATATTAGGATCTATATGTAAAACATAGCCTTTTCTTTCTTTAACAAATTTCTTTAAACTATCCACGAAAAATTTTAAAATCTCTTCATTTTTATAATCTAATAATAAGCCTCTTGGAGAATAAAAATAATTATATCCTAAACGATTCTTTTTAGAAGTCAATCTACAACCAGCAACAATTTTTTTATTTTTTTCAACGCCCAAATAATATACATTAGTACTTGCAGTATCCATTTTTGGAGATTGCATAAACGATTTTAAATCACTCTTATTTAAAAATTTTGTAAACTCATCTATTGTTAATTCCCTAAATTTCATATCACGTCTCTCCTCGTATTATTCTATATTTAGTATTTGTTTAAAGTATATTAACCATACCATACTCTTTTCTTCTTAATTATATAATTATTTAAAAAAAATAGCAACACAGATAACAAATAAGAAATACAGTAAATAAAAAGAAACAACAGTTAAAACAAAGTTCCTTTCATATAGAAAAAATTATCTATTTTTTACATAAGCTCCGTCAATTTTACAATCATATGTTGTAATACTTCTATCAGATAAAAATTCTCCTTCATAATTAACAAATGGTTCTGGTAAATTATTTATATCAGCCCATATTAATTCATCACATTTATCTAATTCTGCAATTCTTGGAGTACCTTGATATTTAAATATTTCAAAATAATAATCAATATATGGTTCCAATTTTTTACCATCAATTTCAAAAAAATTTCTCCTCAATACTACATAACTATTCTCAATATCCTTTGGATCAATTTCAATATCTAACTCCTCTTTTGCTTCCCTAACTAAAGCATCATATTGATTTTCACCTTCATCAATATGTCCAGCGGGTAACGCATAATATCCAGCCCATAATTTTGAACCTTTTCTTTTTTGTAACAATACCTTACCATTATCCATTATTAACATATGGACAGCACTTTTAAACATTTCTTTCATATTAACACCTCTTATTAAAATCTACAACAATTATAAATGTCTACATTTTTAATTTATAAAATCTGAAACATCAATTTGCACACTATTAACTATAAATTTATAATTTTTTTTCAAATATTGAGCTACTTTGTATGGAACAGTAATAGCTTTAGACCAAGCCTTTAAGATATTAACACCAAAATTAACATCGGTTGTATACTGTGCTATAAGTTCTTTATCTGTAATATTTATATCAACTTTTTTAATTTTTTGTATTTCTTTATTCATTACATCTTGAATACTAGAATTTATAGTTCTATGATAAGTAACATCTAGTTTATCAGCTAAAACCAAACTTAAACCTATTAAAGACTGGATATTATTTCCTTTAGAATGATCCATAATAGCCTGTCTTAAAATTTCTTCTTCATCACTTATAATATCATTTTTATCAATGAATTTCATAAATATTTTACTACTTTCTATAGCATGATCAACTTTATCTCCCTTTAATAAACCAATATCATGCAAAAGTGCTGCCATCATTCCTAAATCTATTGTTCTATCATCTGCACCTAATTGTAATAAAATTATTCTCACATATCCAGCAACTCGTTTATAATGACCTAAACAATGTTCCCAATCCCATTTACCATCAGTTATAAACTTAATATTTTCTATTTTTTCCACAGCCTCTAAAAATACTTTATTACTCAATAATTTATCATATAAATACATATAATCACCAAAATAATTGTATCATATTTATTTTGCCATTAAGAACAAAAGACAAATTTCAATTTATAAAATTTAAATTTGTCGTTTTTTGGTCG
>CAVKYO010000082.1:0-5393 GCA_963660495.1 Acidaminococcus fermentans | reverse complement strand
AATATCAAACTCTCTTAGTATGACTAGTTTTCCATAAAACTTTTCACACTACCAGATTAAAACCTTTAGAGGTTATAAATTTATTATAATCATCTTGTATTTTAGCAAATGATGTTTTAAAGCCTTTATTCTTCCAAAACTGATCACAATTTAGAAATTTTCCTTTTTCTATTGAATATAAATTTTTACCGTTTTCATCTTTCTTTTGAATAGGTATTAACTTTTCTTTTCCGTCTTTTCCTATATAAGATTTTAATATTTGATGACCATTACTATCTGTTTCAAATACTTTTCTATGA
The DNA here is from genome assembly GCA_963660495.1 of Acidaminococcus fermentans. Taxonomy (GTDB): domain Bacteria; phylum Bacillota_I; class Bacilli_A; order RF39; family UBA660; genus CAG-877. The sequence continues at coordinate 5,094 of CAVKYO010000082.1, read as the reverse complement.
ACTTCATTTACTACTGGAGTAAAATAAAAGTGCATATGTGGAGTATCTTCGTCAAAATGAATAGCAGAGTAGACTACGTTTTTCTTTCCAACTAAGTTACATAAAAATTCATGTGAGCATTTAAAATAATTTAATACTTGTTCTGGAATATCATTTGGATTATTAATAACTACTTTATTAATAGGTTCTCCTTTATGTTCTCCAGTTAAATATTTTCTTCCTGTATCTTCAAATTTCATTCCTAATGATTTAAAGAATTCTTGCCCACTTGTTATTATGCATCCGTTTAATAAATTGATATTTTTATTATTTTTGTTAAATTCTACATTATTTTTATAGAGAGTTTTATATGTTGAACTAGCTAAATTAGTACTACATAATGGAATAAATTCTACATTATATTTAGTTCTATTAGCATCATAATTTCCTGTACCATTTCGCATCAAGAGTTCTTTACTAAGACCACCAATATCAGAAGATTTAATTTTGTTTGTTATAGTTAAAACTTGTTTTCCATCAAACATTTATATAAATCCTTTCATATACTTATGACATTGTGACATTAATAATATGTGTGGCTTTGAGGATTGGTCATTTATGACCTATCTCACTAGGGCATAGCCCAAAAGTGAGTTAAGGGAATCCCTTAAAAACCCATTCTTGTTTAAGCAAAGACTTAAGGTGATTTAAGTCTAAGCAATAAACAAGTGATTATTTATTAAAAAATAAATAATCAGAAGATGAGTCATTATCGCCACTTTCATTGCTATGCAACAAAACGTGCCACATTATTCATCTTCATTTTGTGAAGGCTCTATAAATGTAGCATGATATAATCTACTATCGGCAGTTCTACATTTAGTAATATGAACGCCTTCACTTTCTAAAAGTTCAATACTATTATTGAGTAATCTTCCGAATCTTTTAGGTGACATTGGTATGTTAGCTTTTAATACTATATCAGTACAGGTAAAATCAATTTCTTTTTGACTGGCAACATATTTTATAAATGATGTTAGTTCAAAAGATAATTCATCTTCTTCAATAGAATTTATTTTACAAAATATAAGGTTATCTAATTTTTTTAATTGAATATCTATTTCTGGAAAATCTCTATTTATTGTTTGTAATTTAACATATTTTTTATTTGCTTTATTTTCAATTAAAGTTATTCTTCCATCAACAGTTGCATCTAGTGCAATACTTCCTAATGTTTTACCGGTTTTATTTAGATGATGTGTAACTAAAAAAGTTACATTATATTTATCACAATAGGTTCTTAATTTTGGAAATATTTGCTGTGCTACATCTTGATAATTATTAATATCATATTGGACTCCAAAATCAATATCTTTTAGCATATCTAGAATTATAAGCTTGCCATTATATTCTTCAGCAAATGTTTTTATATCATATTCTAAATCATTTAAAAAAATATTAACTTTATTCTGTCTATCAATTATAAATAAAGAGTCTTTTTTTGCTGATAGTTCCATAAATTCTAGACGTTCCTTTAATTGAATTTTATCTGATTCTGTGGTAACATATAAAACAGGTGAGGGATTTACTTTGTATCCTAAAAATGGTGTTCCGTTAATAACGGAGCAGGAAAGTTGCAGTGCCAACATAGACTTTCCTACTTTTGGATTAGATACTAAGAGATACACGCCTTTAGACTTCATTATATTATTTATGATGATGTCTTTTTTTATGTTTGTATCTATTTGTTCTATTGGTTTAAGCAATTTTAACATCTCCTTTCAAATTTTTACTTCTTGACTCTAAATAGTCAATATCAATATTTAAATATTTAACAACTTCTTGCATAGGAACAGCATTCTTAGGAACATAATATCCTTCTTTTTCTAAGTCATTTTTAATTTTGCTTTTAATAGTTAATGCTGAATTTCTTCCTATGTTTGCTAATTTCATTAAATCTGATAAATTGCACCATTGCTGTGCGATTAATTTTAAAGTTTCATCTACGGTCATATTCCACCTCCCTTATCTTTCTAATTCTTTGTATTTCTTATATTTCAAATCAACTAAGTTTTTAAATTCATCAGTTGGTTGTATTGAAACATTAAGACCAAGATATGAATCTTTATCTACGCATTCTTCTAAATTTGAAAAATGTGCATAATCATATTTTTCTAATTCTTTAGAACTATTAATAGTTTCTTCTCTAGTATTTTTGTTTATTAATAATTTTCTAAGTGATTTAGTTAAGTCATAACAGATTAAACAATATAATCCTTTAGCACTTAATGATAAATCAGGGTTATCTAAAACATCTTTTCTTACTAAAGTAAAATATTTTTGATCCACTTTTAACACCTCCTTTACTAATTTTAAAAGGGTAGAGTTCTACCTGAACTATTGCTCTTTGTGAAATTTTAGTTATTTCATAACTCCCGTGCCAATAGGGTATTCTGCCTTGCATTTTTTTACTTAATGGCTTATCGGCGATTTCCACTAAGACTAAGTTTTCAAAGAACAAATTCAACTAAATTTATCGTGTCCGATATATCAGTCAATATCATGATAACACTGTCCGAAAAACTTGTCAATATATTTTGTCCGAAATTATAGACAAATTTTAAAAAAAGTGATAAAATTAAATCTAGAAGGAATAATTTGGAGAAAGAAGTGAAAATATGAATTCAAATGAACTTAAAAATATTATTGAGAATGCCAGAATCGCTAAAGGAATTTCTCAAAGAGAACTTGCTAAATTATCTGGAATAAGTAGAAGTACCTTAAATGATATTATTAATGGAAAAATTAAAAAAGTAGATGTCGATTCTTTAAAGAAGATAGCTGAAACTTTAGATTTATCTTTAACTAATCTTTTAAAAGTTGCTGGTTATGATGAATTTTTAGATTATTTGTCTTTAGATAAATATAAAAATAAATCCACGAAGGATTTAAAAGAAATGATTGAAAAATATAAAAAGTCAGAATTAGATTTATTAGATTTTGATGCACAAAAAAGAAAAAAGGTAAAGAAAGCAAGACAACACTTGTTTTATACAATTGAGCATTTAAAAATAATGCAAGAAAGTAAGGATAGTTTATATACAATAGATAAAGCTATAGAAGATATTAAATGGTCTTTTGATGAATTAGAAGATGTTGAACATAAATATGATTATGATAAATTACCAAAAGATATTTAAATAATTATAAAAAACAGTTGGGAGGTGAAAACTTTGTTTAGAGAGTTAGTTGATATAAAGGAAGAAAATTTATTATTAATTGACATACAAATTTTAAATATTCTTTTATTTGATCATAGCAGTAAAAAGAATATAATTTGGGCAACAGATAATTATCAACAATATGGGCATGGCTTTAATTTTAGCGACGAAATAACTATTGAAAAAATAACTGGTAATTATGGTGAAATAATAAAACCTAGATCAAAAAAAACAAATGAAGAAAAGAATAAAAGAATAAAAGAAAATGCTGAAGTTTTCACTCCGTCATGGGTATGCAACAACCAAAATAATTTAGTAGATGACGCTTGGTTTGGAAGAAAAAATGTGTTTAATAAATCTGATAAGGATAGCTGGAAAACTATTGAAGATAAAGTAACTTTTCCAGAAAATAAATCATGGCAAGATTATATTAACAGTACTAGATTGGAAATTTCATGTGGAGAGGCCCCTTATCTTGTTAGTAGATATGATTCAGTGACAGGGAAAACGATAAAAATAAAAGATAGAATTGGACTATTACATAGAAAACTAAGAATAGTTTCTGAAAATATAGATGATGAATTCAAATGGGTAGAATGGTCTATCAAAGCAATGAAAAGTGTCTATGGATATGATTGGCAAGGTGATAATGTTTTAATTGCAAGAGAAAATTTGCTATACACATTTATTGATTACTATAAAAATAAATTTAGCAAAAAGCCGGGATTAGAATTAGTTGAAAAAGTGGCAGAGATTATTAGTTGGAATATTTGGCAAATGGATGGTTTGAAATTTGTTATTCCAAATAGTTGTAAAAATGAGAAAAAAGTTGAGCTAACATTGTTTGGCAAAATTGAACATATTGAAGAGTGCTTAGGCTGTAAAAAAAATAAAAATAAAAATCATAATGGAATTTATTGTAAAGTAATGAATTGGAAAACAAATAGAAGTATTAAGTTTATTTCTTTAATTAAATAGAAAGTGAGGTACACATGAAAGATTTAAGTTTGTTAGATAAAATTATTGTTGGACGTGTTGAACCACATATATATGCTTTTACTACTAATACAATACCCAATTATATAAAGGTTGGTGATACCTATAGACCTGTATCCGTAAGACTTGATGAATGGAAAAAGTATTATCCTGAACTTGAGAAAAAATATGATACTAAAGCTATGGTATCAGATGACATATTTTTTAGAGATTATTCAGTACATCAATTTTTAGAACATAATTTGAAAAAAATGAGATTAAAATCATCCGATATAGATGAAAGTATTTATTTTTCAAACGAGTTTTTTAAAGATACTTCTATAGTTAATATTGACGAGGCTATCAAAGATATAAAGAATGATTTCAATGAAAATCTTATGAAATACCAATTTTACAATGCTAAAGATAGTTTGAGAGTAATAACTGAATATGCTTCTACTGGTATGTGGGACTTAAGACCTAATCAAGAGGAAGTTGTAGAAAACTTTAAAAAAGCATATGAATCAGGTAGAACAAACTTATTATTATATGCAGTAATGAGATTCGGGAAAAGTTTTACATCGATGTGTTGTGCTTTAGAAATGAATGCAAATGTTGTTTTAATTGTTTCAGCAAAAGCTGATGTTAAAGAAGAATGGAAGAAAACTGTACAAAGTGCTGATAATTTTAAAGATTATGATTTTATTGAGAATGATCAACTTTTAAGGGATAACGATGTAATAAAACATAAGTTAAAAACAGGTAGAAAAGTAGTTATGTTTTTAACATTACAAGATTTACAAGGAACAAAAATAAAAGAAAAACATAAAGAATTATTCAATAATCAAATAGATTTGTTATTAATTGATGAAACACACTTTGGTGCAAGAGCTGAGAGCTTCGGAGCTGTATTAAGAGA
>CAVKYO010000081.1:0-5954 GCA_963660495.1 Acidaminococcus fermentans | reverse complement strand
TGTCAACATATTTATCGCCAAACCTTTACTTTTTTTCTACATTTATATTGTATCAATTATTTATTTGATTTTCAACACACAGTTAACTTATCACAAACAATTTTTAACAATTAAACTATTTGAATATATGTTGTTGTTCTTACCTAATAATGAATTTTCATAAAATTAAACCATGAAGTTTAGATAATCAATGCTACTTTTTATCTTCAATTTTTATTATCTGATCAACAAGTTTTCCTACGTTTGTTCCTAAATTATTTTTTAATTTATTGATATTTTCTTCATAATTTTTTTCTCTTTTTATTGCTTCATATACATTTTTTTCGAATGGTTCAAATGAAAACTTTGTCTTTTTATATTTACAAATTTCATGTAATCTTTTTTCAAGATATCTTCTAGAACTATTAACTTTTGGATTTTCTAACATTTTTTGATTATCTTCGTATTCAACTTCTTTAAAATGTAATAGTAACTAAAATTCAAAATTTGGATTACTAACATATAAATTAACATTATTCTCATAGCAAAAATTTATTACTTCATCATATTGTTCTTCTGTAAAACTATCTTTATCACGATCTATTACCATGTTTAATGAATCAGTAGTTGGTGAATAAGTAACATCCTGTGCAATAAAATATAAAGAAAAGTGAGAAGCTAAGTCTTTATAAATATCACTTTTAAATAAATGCATAAATAAATCTTCTAATTCAGCATGTGGAATTTTATAATTGTTTGTTTTATATATCTTATCCAATTCATCATTTATTATGCTCACGTCTATTTTGCCAAAATTCTCATGATTCCAGTTTGCAATTCTATTTTTTAACTCAGCAACAGTAACTTCTGAGTCTCCATTATTTAAAAATTCTTGCAGTAATTTTATTAAATATGTTGGATTACTATTTCCTAAATTAGCATAATCTCTCAATATATTAATAATTGTTACATTTTCTGATATGATTGACTGATTTAATTTTTCAAAGTATCTAGGTTCTGTAGTTTGACCTTCAGAAGCAATAAAATATTTTGCTCTATAATTTTTTTCTTCTGATAGTCTTTCTTGGGCAAAAGGCTCTTTAATTCTCATACTCAGTATTTATTTTGGCTATTGCTCCAAATCTACCTTCCATATATGCTTTATCAATCTTTCTGTCAAATCTTGCAACATCTTTAAATTCTTCTAATGAATATATTTTCGAATCTCCATTCTCTGATTTTTCAGCAAACCAGATTTCGTCTCTTCTTACCAAATCAAAATCTAAAGTCTTTAACTCATGTGTTGTAATAATTAATTGATTGCTAGTATTTGCTTTCAAAAATATTTTTAATAATCCATCAACTAAAATTGGATGCAAACTACTATCTAATTCATCTATTAAAAACAATTTATTTTTTGAAAGTAGAATATCAATTAATTCAAGTATTCTAATAGTTCCATCAGATTCTTCATAAGTTCCAAAAGAACTATTACTATTTTTATGTTTAAATTTCAATGTATTCACCTCATATGTCCCATCTTGATGTTTTTTTATTGTGTATAAATCATTTTCAATTCTTAAAGTACAACTAATTTTATTAAATTTTGATGTTATTAAATCTATATCATTCATTAAGTCCATATAAACGTTATCTGGTAACTTTGTTTGAATATTCTTTATATCAGTTTTTTCGTTATCAATATCAGTTATATTAATATCTAATGCTTCTAATATTTCAAGTATCTTATCTTTTCTTTTATAATAATCAATATCAAACAATTTATGAGTTTGTGGTTTAACAATAATCATATCAAAAACTAAAAATTTATATACGCTAAGAATATCATTAAAAAATTCGTCCTCATTTTTAGACATTGAAATTCTTCTAATAATTTCTTTTAAAAAAAGTTCAGTTCTGTTATTTTTCATTTCTGCAAGACAGTTTGAAAATATACTATTAGTTTTCTTATAACCGGTATTACTTATATTTCTTTTTAAATCACGTTCAAAAATAATCTTTTCTGTGTTTTTGGTCATATCAATAAGCCATTCTGATATAATTTCTTTTCTCGAAATATTAATTTCAAACCCGTATGAATATAATTTATCATTTAAAGCAATTTCATATTCAAAATATGAATCTTCATTATTTAAAATTTCTGATCCTCTATAGTATAAATTATTTATTAATGTTCCAATGCCTTTATTTATAATAGTTTGTACCATACTTAATGCTAGTACAAAATTTGATTTTCCAGAACCATTTGCTCCATACATTCCAGAAAATTTTAATATCTTATGTTTTCCAATTTCCACAATATGATTATCATTGCTTCTAACTTTACCAGCTAATAGAGAAAAATGCTGTAATTCTTTGAAAGATTTAAAATTTTTCACTTTAAAACCTATTAACATATTTATTCCTCCTATACTATTCTATTACATTATATTATAACTTTTCTCATTTGTTAAGATTATTATACATACTTTTTTGCATTTTTCAAGTACCTTAAGTGACTTTTTCACATTTGATGCTATTTTTATAATTATGATTTGTCATATTTTCACATTATAGTCTTTTTTCATTGTATCATTATAAAATCCTCTAATTTTGTTTAAATAGTCTTCTCTTTTATATATTATTTCCATCTTTATTGTCTGACTTAATTATATATTATTTTAAAAACAAAGTTATCGACCAGTTTTAACTATACATATGCATTTTTTGGTCGATAACTTGTGTTTTTTCATTCATTATAATTTATCAATAATCTTGAATAACATATGGATCATCTGCTGTACCAAGTCCACCTGAAGTTTTAGTACCTGATGATAAGGAAATTGAAGGTCTTATTCCATATTTTCCTACTACACGATTATTAGCTAATGTTCCATATGAATTAATATTAAATGTACAAGCATGGAAACTAGTACTAAATCCAGCTGGAGACATAAGCCAATATTGTGAATCTGAATAAAGATAATAACTAGTGTTAGTTTTACTTGTTGTACCAGCTAGTATAGCTTCATCAACCGTTAGTAACCCTACTGGATAAGTAAGCTTTCCATTTCCACCCGACTCAGTTGAGACCGTAAAGCCATCCCTAGAAACATTAGAACATGAAAGCGTTGGACTAAAATCAACATAAATTCTATTATAAGTATCAAATCTAGTATAAGAAGTTCCTGCATTAGCATCTTTTCCAGCTAAAGGACCAGAATATAGACCTCTATCATTACAAAAGACTGTATCTTCTAACTTTTCAGTATAACTAGTCATATTTGTACTATACCAAGTATCAATTGCTTGTTTTATAGTAGAATCTGTTGTATTAGTAAACATTTCATCTTTTGTATCTTCTATATTTTTACCAGATGAGAGAGTTAAATAATAAATAATTGAACTGCTACCAAAGTATTGAATATAATATACATCCGTACATACTCCCGTTGTATTTAAACATGTATAATGATACTTCTTGGCAAGCGTAGTTCTATCTGTTGACCAAGTATTTACCGACTTATATGTATCAGTTAAGGTATATTTAGAACCATCCCAAGTAACATCATTTCCATATACATAGTTATTAGTATCATCATATGTTATTCGATAATTACTTGTTGCGGTTATAAGATATTTATCAGTACAAGTTGTAGTACTTAGTCCTTTACACATATAATAATTTTTATAAGTACTGTAATTTGTGTACCAGTCTTTCTTTTTTACAGTTATAGGATTTTCTAAAGTATAGGTACCATAGGCAGATTCTGTTATATTTTCACTTAAGATAATAGTTTCTTCATCTGGATCAGTATTTCCTGATGATAAACTAATATCATATTGATAAGTACTATCAGCTGCGATAACATAATAAACTTTTGTACATGATGTTTTTTCACTTAAACAAGTATAATATCCAGTTAAGCTACTATAATTATCAGCCCAGGATTTTAAAGAAGCATCTTGTAAAGTATAAGTACCAGTTGAATATGAATAACTTATAGATGAAGCATAATAATAAGAAGTACTTCTACTAGAATATTTTGTTAATACATTAGCACCAGGTAATTGATGAGAACTATAATCATATCTTGTACCATACATATAACCAACATCAGCTGCTGTTGCATATAGAGTATTAAATTCACTTAAAGATATTTGAGTATTTTCACCTGTATTATTACATTTATTTGTATCATCATAAACACCATTATAAATAAGTTTTACTCCGCCAGTTGATGTAGTTCTTACCATTTTCCAACAGAATCCGGCAAATAAAACATTATTATCACTAACATTACCACGGTAATAATATACTGGATATTTGTCATTAGCAGTTTCATTTTTAGTATAGACTCCAGAATTAGTATCTGTTGGTACAGCACTAAAATCAATATCTGTATCTAATCCATTTGTCTTTTTAGCAATTGTTTCATATAAAGTTGGTACAGAAGATACTGTTCCATCTATTTTCTTTATAATACTTAGTTTTTTCCATATAGCTATTAAAGTTACATTTTCTTCTGGCATAGTAAATTCATTATCATTAGTTTTTTCTACATTAGTATTAGCTATTTCCCAACCTTGGAATTGATATCCAGAACATACTGGATTAGTATCAGTTATTGTAACTGTATCATATACAAAATAACTACTTGAATCAGGTACATTAGATACTACACAACTAGAAGGATTGTTGGCATTATATATAACTGTATATTTATCCTTTAATACTGTTGTTTTATCAGAAGTTTCTTTCGTAGATGTTTGTCCTATCTTATAAGATATTTTTGTTTCTTTATGAGTGGGATATATTCCTCCTACTCCTACTAAATCACTATTTAAATTTATATCTATAGTAAGAGATGCATCATTACCTGTTTTTAGGTCCGATAAATTCCATGTTAATTTATGATTAGTAACTCTAGCTTGTCCTGAAGTTACACTTACGGTAGAATTTCTTTCTAAGTTAAAATATTCTTCATTAATATAATCAGTTATTTCAAAATTATCATAAGACAAAGCAGTTGTTGATGATTTTAATAAATAGTCACTTAAGTTATTTTTATCAGCAGCGTATTGGACATCTGTAATATTTTTAACTCCATCTAAGATTTCATTACCTAGTTCATACTGAATACCATTAATTTCTAAATAGTCATATTTATTTTTAAGATAGTTATATTCACTTACTTCATTAGGTGTATCAACATTAGGTAGACCATCTGTTAAAAATATAACAACACAATCTCTATTTTCTTCTTTGGTATAAGAACTTAATAATTCACTAACTTTTACTAGAGCTTGATAATAGTTAGCTCCTCCTGTAGGTTTTAAATTATTTACACTTTCTTGTAATGTAGTTGTATCTTCTGTAAAACCATTAACTAGTGTAGCTTTATTATTAAAAGAAATTAAAGCAACTTTGTTGTCATTTTTAGTTGCGCTATTTATGAGATTATTTACACTAGTTTGTACGTTAGCGAACTTTTCGCCTAACATACTACCAGAGATATCTAATACTAAGACAATATCAGTATATTCTGTTTTTCTTTTTTGTATTGTATCTACTTTTATATTTATTCTAGCTTTACTTTTACTTAGCCAAGATGCCGTCTTAGTTATTTGCCATGATCCTTCTTCAGTACTTGCATATGACAATGTAGTTGATGGTATAGTGATAGTTGGCGTTGGTGTTAAGGATGCAAATGAGTTACTTATAAATATTATTAAAAGTCCTATCAAAATGATAGAACTTAGTAAATAAATATGTTTTTTACTTTGGCTTAGTAATTTACTATTGCTTGTAGTGTTTATATTATTTCTTGTAAACATATTCATCGCCAAACCTTTACTTTTTTTATTACACTTACATTGTATCAGTTATTTGTTTGCTTTTCAACTTAGTTATTCATACGATGGTGTAAAATTATTTGGGGAAAGGCACAAAAAAAGAAAGACCAATGTTATAA
>CAVKYO010000080.1:0-6356 GCA_963660495.1 Acidaminococcus fermentans | reverse complement strand
ATTTATTATAAACTCAACTTTCTTAACTTTCTCCCCCAAAACTCTTTACACTAACACATATAAATTAAAATCTATATGTTTAATATAAAAAGTTCAACTAATGAATTAGCATCAACACTAGTAGTTTTTATTTGTAAATCTATTTTTTGTAAACTAATCATTAAATTAAGTAACTCATTAAAACTATAATAATTAACTAATTCCAAAGTCTTAGTAACACGATAAGGTTTTACATCTAACTTATTAGCAATTTCATTATTATTAAGTCCTTCATCCTTCAAACATTTAACTTGATAAATAATTCTTATTTGACTAGCAAGTAGACCAACTATACTTAAAGGTTCAATATTATAATTTAATAATTCTCTATACTTTTCTAAAGCACCTTTTTTATCCTTTTCCGCTAAAGATCTACTAAAAGAAAAAGTTAACTCACTAGCATCGCCTAACTTCGCAACACATAAATCTAAAATATCCTTCTCCGTAATTTCTTTTTCTACATACTTATAAGTCTTTAACTTTATAATTTCATTTTCTAACCTAGTAATATCATCAAGACAATATTCAAATAATAAATTAAGTGCTTTATTATCAATTTTATAATCCTCAAGTAACTTTTTCGCAAAACTTCTCTTATCAAGTTCTGCCTTAATATAAGTACATTTCTTCTTTAATTCCTTTGTCACTTTCAAAGTAGAATTAAACTTCTTACTACACAAAAACAATAAATTATCAGGATTAGGATTATCCAAATATCTATATAGATGATCCAAATCATTACTATTTTCCTCTTTGACTAATAAATCAGCATTATTAACTATAACAATTTTCTTATCCGAAAAAAGTCCATAAGTATCTAAATCTTCTAAAGCTTTTTCTAAAGAATTATCCTCATCCAAATCATAACATTCTGAAACTACTTCATTAAAATTATTTTTTAAAATGATATCCTTAATAGTATTTTGAAGACAAACGTAATCTTCGCCTTCAATTAAGTAATTATTTACACTCATTTAAAGATTCCCCTACTTCTTTTAAAATACCCTTAAGATTACTAATTTCTTTTCCGCCTCCTTGAGCAAAAGTAGGACTACCACCACCATTACCATTAGAAGCAATAGATGCGTTTTTAACAACAAATCCAGCATTTAAAGAACAATTACTACGAGCTAAATAATTAACACTACCATCATCCTTGACATCAGCAAAAAATACAAATCCCGTACCTAAGACACCAATTAAACTATCAGCAATTGACTTAAGTAAATTAATATCCTTATTATTAACTTCCATAATAATACCTAAAGTCCCATTATAATTCTTAATATGTTCCTTATAAATGTCTAAATTAGATAAATCCTTTTTTTCTCTTAAATTAAAGTAATTCTTTTCTAAATTCTTAACTTCTTGTTGAACATATCCAAGTTCATTTTTATTAAACATAATATCTTTATATGATGTAGGTTTAGTATTATCAATATCAATATCAAACTTTAACTTTATACCTTCATTATTAGCTTTATCTAAAATATTTCTAGCTTTAACAAGTAACTTAACAATTTCATCATTATAAGGTTTAATAGCTGTAAGTAACGCTATTTCACTGCGTGTACCTGTTGCTCCTTCAATTCTATAAGTATTACTTCCTTTAGATTCGCATGAATAAAGTGTAAAATGTTCAATATCCTTAGTATTCGCAACATGAGTACCACCACATAATTCGATAGATTTTCCTATCTTAACCACTCTAACAATATCCGAATATTTCTCACTAAATAAAGCCATTGCTCCTAATTGTTTTGCTTTATCAAGAGGCATAATTTCCGTAGAAACAATTAAGTTCTTTGAAATAACATTTCTCGCAAAACCTTCAACTTCTAAAATATTATCATCACTAATCTTGCCAGAGTAAGTAAAGTCAAATCTGAATTTCTCATCATCAACATAACTACCAGCTTGTTTAACACTAGAAGATACAACTTGTTGTAAAGCATATTGTAAAACATGAACAGAAGAATGATTAGCTTCTATTTTTTTACGTCTGTCTTTATCAATAACAGCTTCACAATTATCACCTATTTTAATAACACCATCAAGTAATTTAACCTTATGAATATGTTGTCCATTAGGTCCTTTAAAAACATCAAGTACACGGGCTTTAAAGTTCTTACCAAGTAACATACCTGTATCCGCAACCTGTCCTCCAGATTCTGCATAAAAACAAGTTCTATCCAGAGCAATATAACAGTCATGATCAACTTCACTAATAATTTCATCTTTAGAAAAAATTGCTAAAACAGAAGTCTTTAAACGATAAATTCCATAAACAAATTGACTCTTATCAGTAAAATCTAATAAAACTTTCTTTTGACTAGCCATAGAAGTCTTATTCTTACTATTTTTTCTAGCCATTTCTTTTTGAATATTCATATATTTATCAAATTCTTCTTTAGAACAAGAATATCCAAGTTCATTTAAATACTCTAAAGTAAGTTCATATGGGAAACCATACGTATCATACAATTTAAAAGCATCTTCACCAGAAATATATCCATCATTAGAATTCTTAACAAGTTCCCTTAAACGTCTTTCTCCAGCTTCCAAAGTCTTTAAAAATAACTTTTCTTCTTCTAAAACCAATGTCTCTATAACAGCTCTTTTTTCTACTAAATATGGATAAGCTTTTTCCATAGTGAATACAACATCAGAAACAAGTTTATACATAAAAGGACACTCGATAAATAAGTTCTTTCCATATCTAACACTACGACGAAGAAGTCTTCTTAAAACATAACCTCTACCCGTATTTTCAAAAGAAGCTCCATCAGCTAAAGCAAACACAATTGCTCTTATATGATCAGCAATAATTTTATATTCCTTTTGGCCAGTATAAATAGAACCAGTTAATTCTTCTATATGTTGCATAATAGGTTTAAATAAATCTGTATCGAAAGTAGAATCTACATTTTGAAAAATACAACACCATCTTTCAAGACCAGCACCAGTATCTATATTCTTATGTGGAAGTTCTTTATAATCTTTTCTGTCTACTCCTTCTTTAGAGTTAAATTGACTAAATACATTATTCCAAATTTCAACATATCTTTCTTGTTCTTCATCTAATTTAAATTTTTCTAAGGCTGTACCATCTTTATCATACTTTTCACCACGGTCGTAAAATATTTCTGAATCAGGACCACAGGGTCCTTCACCTATTTCCCAATAATTTTCTTCAAGTCTTATAATATGACTAGGATCAATTCCAACTTCTACCCAACGATTATAAGCATCAAAATCATCCGTATAAATCGTTACATATAAAAGTTCTTTATCTATATCAAAATATTTAGGACTAGTTAATAATTCAAAAGAAAATTCTATCGCTTCATTCTTAAAATAATCTCCTATTGAAAAGTTACCCATCATTTCAAAGAATGTTTGATGTCTTTTAGTAACACCAACATTCTCAATATCATTAGTACGAATACATTTTTGAATACTAACAAGTCTCTTACATTCAGGTACAACAGAACCATCAAAATACTTTTTCAATGGTGTAACACCAGCATTAACCCAAAGAAGACTATTATCATTAATAGGTATCAAAGAAGCACTTTCTAATACCTTATGTCCCTTTTCTTCAAAAAATCTATACCAAGTATTTCTTATATCATCATGACTCATATACTTCATAAACTTCTACCTCCTTAATGTTTATCTATATCTGAAAGTATCTCTAAAAGTCTTTTTTCATATTCTTCAATATTACCATTATTAAATATATAGTAATCTGCAAAAGCAATAGGTCCACCCTTTGCCAAGTTCTCAATTTCAGACAAGTCTCTAACTTGAATTTCATCTAAATTAAATGGTCTATCAATTCTCTTACCAATGCGTTCATATCTGATAGCTTTATCACAACAAACACATACTAATTTTAATTTCTCTCCAAACTTATCTTTTAAAATTACATATTCATCCCAAGAGTATAAACCATCAAGTACTGTATCTCCCGCCTTATAGGCTTCCTCTATTTTATCTTTTAAAAGGTATGCAACAGCACCCATACCATATTTTTTACGAATATTTTCTCTATATTCTTTTTGAGATTCAGGTGTTATTTCAATACCTTCTTTACGCATATTTTCATAAATAACACCACCAAAGTAAATCTTGGTCCAACCTTGTTTTTCTAAATAATCAGTCGCAATACTCTTACCAGAACCAGCCATTCCAACAACCGCAATTAACTTATTCATATTCTACATCTCCTCATTTTTAATAATATTATTAGCTTCTTTCCTTAACTCATCAATACCAGTATTTTTAATAATATAATTGAAATTCCTATAATCATCTATTTCTGTTTCTGTAATATGACTTCTTTCCTCGTCAGTTAATAAGTCATCATAATTATTTCTTTCTAATTTTATAGTAACTACATCATCAAAACGTTTTTTTAGCTCTTCAAGCTCCATTATAAGTCTAGCATCAGTAATTATAAAAACATCAAAGAAATTAGAAAGAATCTCAATATCTTCACAAGTACGATCTATTAAAAAATAGTTTTTATGCAACTTTTCTTTAATAATTTCAATACCCATTTTTTGCAAAAACTCTCTAGGCTTTTCTCCTGTATTTTCACTCCAATCAAAATAGTTTCTAGCATAACTATATAATGGCTCTGTAAGATGCATAACACAAGGCTTATATCCATATTCTTTTAATTCATCACGTAAATAATTACCAAGTGTATTTTTACCAGTTCTAGCTTTACCAGCAATAACAAATATCTTCATAAATTATCCTCCTAAAACAAACAAAAGACCAGATAATAGGAGGACATAAGCCCGGTACCATCCTATCTTCTATGGTCTTAATTTCAAATAACGGTTATCCCGAGAAAACTCCTAAAGTAGCTTCCTTAAATTAATGCTAAATTTCACCAGTTATAATTTTAGCTCTCTAAATTTAAATTCAAGTACTTATCTTTAATCAATATTTTCTATTTCTTTATTTTTAATAACATAATTCATAAAATGTATTTTTTCATCAATAAACATAAAAATAACTTTTAGGCAAGCAACAACAGGAGTTGCTACTACCATTCCTATAATACCAAAAAAATGTTGGAAAAGCAAGAGGCTTATAATAATAATTACTGGATGTAACTGCATTGTATGTCCCATAATTAAAGGTTGATAGAAATTGTTTTCTAGAAGTTGAACAACTACTATTGAAACTATGCAAAATACTCCTACGGTAGGAGAAATAGTAAATCCTACTAAAACAGCCGGTATAGCACCAATGTATGGTCCAAAATAAGGAATAATATCAGTAACAGCACAAAATAAAGCAAATAGTAAAGGCGCTTCTAGACCTGCTAAAGTAAGACCAACACTCTGTGTAATAAATACTAAAAACATTACTAAAAAGACTCCTTGTACATAATTTCTTAATGATGTATTAATTCTAGTAGTTAATTCAATATAATTATCCTTCCAAGTAACCGGCATATGATTAAGTACTGTATTATTAATCTTATCAAAGTCAAATAACATATAAAAACCTATCATAAGTCCTAAAACAAAATTAACTGATGAAGATATAATTGATTTAGTAATATTAATAATAGTATTAGGTAAATTAGTAGTTAATCCTAAAGCAATATCTTCAATTGTTGTATATACTTGTGTCTGTATAGCTTTAACATCAATACCATCAGTAGCAAAAGTATCAAAAAACCTATTTCCAAATACTTTTAAATCTGCCAAAATATCTGGAATAGTCGTCACAAAATCTCCTATCTGACTAACAAATGTAGGTAAAAATAAATATAATATCATAAATATAAGACCAAGTAATCCTAAATAAACAATAATACAACCTACAAATCTCGGCATCTTCTTATTTTGTAAAAATTTAACAATAGGATCACATAACCAAGCAATAAGTAAACCAATGAAGACCGGTGATATAACAATAAGCATTTCCTTAAGAAATACTAAAATCTTTAATTCTTTTAATAAATATATTCCAAGTAATATTGCCCCTACCATCATCACAATATATAAAATCTTGATAAGTTTTCTTCCAAAAGAAAGTATTTCATTTAAACTAGAAATATCTATTTTTTCATCTTTTCTTCTAAACATAAAAAGTCCTCCTTCTTTTTTAAATTATACCATATTTTCTAGTAATAAACTATAAAATCCATTATAATATTTATAGGTGACCAACTATGAAAACAATAAAGGAAAATCAAACCAATGAAATAGTAATTAAAAATTCTAGATTCATTACCCTTTTAATAAAAATAAGTTCTGAAGAAGAAATAAAAGCTATTCTTCAAAATG
>CAVKYO010000079.1:0-7054 GCA_963660495.1 Acidaminococcus fermentans | reverse complement strand
CCGCATCATCTTTAGCCTTCTGTAAAGCCTCAACCATTTTCATATCTGGATTTTCGATTGTAAATAACATTAATACAGACAAAAAAGCAAACGCTGATGATACTATTTGAATTTCTGGTGCCACATTATTTAAAAGTACAAGTATAGCAATTATACCTATCAATATTATCATAGGTATTTTTTCTTTTAATTTTAACTGTTTCAAATTCTTAATAAACAATACAAAATCCAAAATTAATAAAATCACAATATATAGTGCAGTAAAATAAACACCAAATCCAGACATATATGCAGAATCATTTTCCAACACAAACTCTATTGGCAAAATCAAAGTAGCAAATGATACTATAAAACTTGAAATCATGTATATTTTTCTTGTTTTACTTTTCTTATAAACACTTAAATCATTACCATGTTGTTTAGTTACCAAATAAATATATAAACTGAAGGTCATTACCCAGATTATTATATAAATCAAATACACTTTTCCAACAATATTTGTAACTAATTTTGGAGTATTAAAAATTGCCGTTAAATTACATCCCAATTCTAAAATCAAACCAATTGGTGCTAAAAGTAACAATTTTTCATATATTTTATTTTCTGCATTATTTATTCTTTTCTTAGAAAAGTATACAAAAAGTGCAAGAACTACATATATAAAATTTATTATTAAAATTGCTATTCTAATATCCATGTTTTTCACCCGCTTTTATCTTACTACTAATATATCATATTTTTTTAATTTCCAATAAGAAAAAATAGACATTTGAGCCTATTTTTCAATTCCAATTACATTTTTTAATTCTTTTCTTAAAACTTTTTTATCAACTTTACCAACTTGTGTCTTAGGCATTTTATCTATTTCATAATATGCAGTAGGAAGTGCATAATCAACTAAATGCTCTTTTGCATACTCTTCAATACTTTTAAATGTATCCTCACCATTTTCATGATTTGATAACACTGTGAAAGCTACCGGAATTTCTCCATTCATATGCTCTGGATCATTAACTCCTAATACAGCTATTGATTCTATTGCTGGATGACCAACCATTATTCTTTCTACATTTGAAGGATAAATTTTTATTCCATCATATCTAATTATCATATCCTTTATTCTTCCAACAATATATAATACACCATTGCTATTTACATATCCTAAATCACCAGTATGTAACCATGATTGCCCATCTTTATGAGTTTTAATTACACCGTTAGTTTCTTCTTCATTATTATAATACTCAAGCATTACATCTGGTGCACTAACACAAATTTCGCCAAGCTGATCATATCGCATGTTTTCTCCAGTGTCATTGTCATATACAGCAACTGTTGTTTTAGTAAAAGGTACACCAACACTACCAAATTCATTTACATCATTATTAAAACAAACAGATACAGCAGAACACTTTTCAGTTAATCCATAACCTTTTTGAATTTTGTATTCACATCCATGCTCATCTAAAACCTTATTTACTTTTTCCTCTATTTTTACATTCAAAGTATCTCCACCTTCAATTGGAGCCTTAAAGAAAGACAAATCTGTTTTAGAATCATTCATTAACGGACTATTAGCAATAGTTTCCCAATGTGCAGGTGAACCAGCCATACAATTTGGTTTATATTTTAAAATTAGCTCAGGTATTTTTTCAGGTTCATATTTAGGAACCATAATTGTTCTCATTCCACACACCATTGATGTATGTAATCCAACACTCAATCCATAACCAACAAACTCTGGCATAACACCTAATAAACTATTATATCTTTTAAACTGCAAATCACAATTTTTTAACTGATTAGCTAATGCATTTAAATTATCATTTGATAATAAAACACCCTTTGGCACTCCAGTAGTACCACCTGTATGAACAATTGCTACTGGACAATCTTTTTCATATTTTTCTTCAGTCCAATACTCATACATTTTTCCTAATGATATGAATTTTTTATAGGTCATAAAATTAGCATCAGATTTTGAAATGATTTTTCTTCTTTGTTTTAGTTTTTCACTTTCAACAATTTGTTCTTTTAACTTCATAGCACCAGTTACTGGATATGGTAAAGATTCAATTGCAGAAGTAATAACTACATTTTTAATATTTTTCTTATCAAATAATTCAGAAAATTGTTCAAAACAAGCATCCAACATTATTAAATGTTTAGGATTTGAAATATTCAAATACTTTTCAATACCAGTAGAATTTTCTCTTGGATCAATAAAATCCGCTATAGCACCTATCTTACTACAAGCATAGAAAATATAAGCTGCCTCTGGCGTATTTGGAAGACAAATTGTAACTACATCTCCTTTATTAACTCCAATTTGCTTTAAAGACTTTGCCACCTTTTCAATCTCAGAAAAAACCTCACCAAACTTTATATTTTTATTAAAAAAAGAAATTGCAACATCATCTAAAAAATCTTTATTTTCATCATATAAATAGCTATAAGCAGTCTTTTCCACATCAGGAGCTTTTACTTGCTCCTCAGTATAATGTTTTAACCAAGGCTTATCAATATTAGGATAACCAGTTAATGGACCTTGTAACTCTCCCAAAACTAATTTTCTTAAATATAAATCTCTAAGTATTTCTTCATTAACAGTTAATTTATCAATTGTTGACATATTTATTTTCCTCCCATCAATATATACAAAACACACTTATTCGTTTCAGCACATATTATATCATATCTTTTAAAACTGTCCAGTTTAAATTTTATTATCATAAAAATATTATTTATTTTCTAATCATTAATTTAATTTCACTAATTATCCAATATATTTTCTATATAATTCTTTTAAGTTCTTTTTATTAATTACCTTCTTTACACCATCAGCACTTATATCTGTAAATATCTTAGTTAATAAAAAATCTAATTTTGGATTAATATTAGCGTCTTTTCTTTTATCCATCCAATAATTAAGTTCATATTCCTTATTCCATTTCCTACCTTGATAAGTCATCCCTGCCGCTAACATATCACATACCATTTCAACAAAATATTTATAAGGAATTATAGGAGCCTTTTCAGGTGCCATATAATCATACCAATATTCATAATGATGTTTATTTCTACCCTTATGATGTAACCAAGCTTTAGAATAACCATTAACTTTTTTACAAACAGCAATAGGACTACGGTCACCTACAAAGTATCTTGCACTTTCAAAAAACTCAGTAAATGAATATTTTGATAAGTCATGAGTTAATCCTCTCCAAACCTCTCCTGCTCTAAAACATAAACAAAATACTTTAAATCTATGTTTATTAACAACATGTAAATGTCCAAAAAATTTACGTACAGTAATTTTATATTTATTATTTTTCTTTTTCATACTTCCACCTTAATAATTGTATCAAACTTTTAAAAAAAAATCACTTGAATTGTAAACAAATCAAAAACAAGAGCCTGACTTTAAGCAAGATTTAAGTAAGATTTAAGCAAGATATTGTATTTCTATACATATAATGACATTCTAATATGAATAATAAAAATGAGGTGAATTTAATACAAAAATATATTTCAAAGATTTTAAAAAAATTTTGATTCAATAAATTAAGTGGTTCCACACTGTGGAACCACTTAATTATTATCATTCAATACTGAATATTTAACTATAGTATCTTTTTTATCAGAGCATAAAATTATACATATACTTAGATTATCTTCTTTTTCTTTTATTTCATTATCAAAATATCTTACATAGAAATCCATTTGTCCAATATCTTGATGTGTTAATTTATCTAATTTTAAATCAAACAAAACATTTAAGCACATAATTAGGATAAAAAACAAATTTCATTCCTCTAATAATTTATCAAGCATAATATTAATCTTATCCATACACTCAGGCTTATTATCTAACAATAACCGTAATTTAAAAACCAAATCATCAACCTTAATAAACTTACTAAACTTATTTATCGCAAGACACTTATAAGACAAATAAGCTTCCCTCTCCCCCAAACGTGATAAAACTATATTGTCATTATCAAAAACAATATAGCCTACATCCAACTTATTAAGTTTTAATATCACCTTATCATAAGGAGAATTTCCAAATGAAACACAATCATTAACATACTTATAATCAAAAATATACCATAACATTTTAGCATCATCCATAAAACTCTTATAAAAGATACCTTCCTTAATAATAACAATAACATCACCATACTTTTCCTTATAAGCCTTATATTTATCAATCGTCTTCATTTTAAAATTTATCTCCTTTAACCTTAATACTTTTATAAAATAACCATAATAACTAGCAAAAGACTTAGTATATTGTATCTTATTATTAATACCTAAATATTTTAATTTTCTTTTTATCTTATAATAAGTTTTCTTATTAAAAGATATTTTCAACCTATTATTAATAACCCTATACTTATAACCTAAAAATACATATCCAGAAGAAGATCTATAAATATTACTTTTCTTATTTACTTTTAACTTTAATTTTTCTAATTCAACAACAATCTTCTTCTGTACATCTTTTAATCTTTCTTTATTAGTATCTAATATTAAAAAGTCATCCATATAACGAACATAATATTTACATTTTAATATCTCTTTTATGTAATGATCTAAATCATTCAAATAAAATATTGCTAGAAACTGACTAGTCATAGCACCAATACTTAATCCTTTACCTTTATTATATAAAGGAATATCTGTATTATTTATATCATTATAGTTTTTTATAGAAGTATTAATATAATCTTTATTTGCTTCTGAAATAATTATTTTTAATAAATTTATAACATCTTTATCTTTTATTTTATTTTCTACCTTTTTTAGTAATATTTCATGATCTATTGTATAAAAGTACTTACTAATATCTATCTTAAGACAATAAATTTCTTTATCTTTTTCATTTATTAATATCTTATTATAGTACTTTTTTATTAAATCCATAGCGTACCCAGATCCTTTATTTTTTCTAGTCGCAACATTTGAATCTATTAAACTATTTTCCATATATGGAATTAAGTAATAGTTTGCCACAAAATGATTAATTATTTTATCTGTTACTGTTTGACTCATAACTAATCTTGGTTTAGGTTCAAATATTAAAAATGTTTTATAAGGATCTGGTTTATATGTTTTATTTTTTAATACAGAATATATATAATATATATTAGTATTTAAGTTTAATGAAAATTTAAATACTTCTTTTTTATTTTTACATGTTCTTTTCACCGTTTTCCAAGTCTCTTTTATATTATCATATGTAATATATTGATCATATATATTTTTACTTTTTCTTTTCTTCTTCATTATATTTCCAAGCGTAAATTATATTTTTTATTTCACTAAGTTTTTTTATTGATGATTCTATATGTCTTTTTGATACACATTTTAATTCATGTATTTGATTAATAAGCATATCTATTAATGATATATTTATTTGCATATCTACTATATGTTTCATTCTAATATTACCTTTATTATATATAGCGTAAAACATATTTTTTGATAGATTATATATTTCATCTAATAAATGTATACGTAAGTCTCTATTATTACTTGGTATTGAACTAGTAATATATGTTCTAACGTATTTATTATAATCTAGTATTTTATTATATATTTTAAAATCAAAAGTATTGGAATTCTGACTATTAGACATGTAATCTCCTTTTATGGTAGTTAAAACTACATTAACTTTCAGAATATATCTTACTAGCTAATATAGTTTATCTACCAAGTATTTTGGATAAATCCATAGAATTGCATCTGTTTCACTTGCTGTGATGTCAAACTTCACCATAGCATTCTAGATGTCTTATTAGCGGTAATGTTATAAGTTTGACTAAGTATAAAGCGAAAATACGGGACGCACGCCGCCGGCGTTGTTGACGTTGTTGTTGTTCAGGTTGCCGGTCGAATTGACGTTGAAGCCGTTAGCGTTGTTGTTGTTGAAGTTAGAAGGCGACAAGGCCGAAGGCGTAAAGAGACATACGCGGCGCACTTTAATGACACAATCCTAAGTTATCTATATAAACTATAATATATAGTTAACCCGAAATGATCTATTTCTATTATTAGCTATTTTAAGTATTTTTTTATTTTTATTTTTATTTTTTTTATTTTAAACTACCTTTTTTCTATTTTTATTTTTCTTCGTCAAAGTTAAAAACATTCAGTTTTTAACTTTGACATTTTTATCATTTTTTATATTAACATTTATGTCAACGTCAAAAGCATTCAGCTTTTAACGTTGACATTACTCTCTTCCATATTTCTATCACATCCTCTATTTTTTCATATATTCTTATTTTCTTTGTTCGCTGCGAAAGGGTTTTCGCAGCGTTAGTTCAGGACTCAGGTTTGGGACCATACTCAAACCTAATCAATTATGTACGGATCATCTACAGTACCAACTCCCTCCGATGTCTTGGTCCCAGGTGCAAGTGAAACGACGGGACGCACGCCGCCGGCGCCGTAGACGCTGTAGCGGTTCAGGTAGCCGGTCGAATAGACGCTGAAGCCGCGAGCGTCGTTGTTGAAGAAGCCAGAAGGCGACAAGGCCCAGTACCAGACGCCAGTATATAAATAATATTTTGAGTTACTATTACTGTTTCCCCCTGCTAACATCACTTCATCCATAGTCAACAATCCTACTGGATAAGTTAACTTTCCATTTCCACCTAAGTCAGTAGATACTGTAAAGCCGTCCCTACTCTCATTTGAACATACTACACTTGGTTTATACGTATTATACCTTCTATTGTTAGCACTAAATCTTAAATAATCTGTACCTGCGTCAGTATCTTTACTTGCTAACGATCCAGAGTATAACGTTCTATCATTACAAAAGACTGTATCTTCTAACTTACTAGTATAATTTGTCATATTATTCTTATACCAGGTATCTATTGCCTTTTTAATAGTAGAATCTGTTGTATTTGTAAACATTTCCGCTTTTGCCTCTTCTATATCTTTTCCTGATGAGAGTGTTAAATAATAAATTGTAGAGCTATCACCAAAGTAATGGATATAATAAACTTTACTGCACACTCCTGTTGTATTTAGACAA
>CAVKYO010000078.1:0-7205 GCA_963660495.1 Acidaminococcus fermentans | reverse complement strand
ACCAATTTCTACTCCACCATATACAATTTGCCCAAAATGTCAACATAATAAGTGTGTTCCAACAGACTATAAATCAAAAAGAGGTTACCACCATAAATACAAAAAATAATTATTTATTTTAATTTAAAATTCATATTATATGAATTGTTTTTGAAGTGGACAAATGTCCACTTCTTTTCTGTTCTTTATAAGGAGAAAATTCCTTATAAATAAAAAAAGAGCCTTCATGGCTCATATTTATGCTTCTTTAGGATATACTGAAGCTTGTTTCTTATCTCTTCCTAAGCGTTCAAACTTAACAATTCCATCAATTGTAGAATATAAAGTATCATCACTTCCACGACGAACGTTAGTCCCTGGGAATACTTTAGTTCCACGTTGACGATATATAATACTGCCACCAGTTACAAATTCACCATCAGCAGCTTTAGCTCCTAATCTACGTCCTGCAGAATCACGACCATTAGATGTTGATCCTTGCCCTTTATGATGAGCAAATAATTGAATATCTAATTTTAAAAATCTCATAATTCTCCTCCTTATTTTACTTCTACGTTAGTTGGATAATCATTTTCCAACTCTTTTAAAAGACTAATCATATTTTTTAGTAAAGTTTGAGTAACTTTATCATTCTTAATATTTTCAATTACTAAACCATCTTTACTAACTTCATAACTTAGACTTTCCTTATCAAGTGATAAAATTCCATTTATTGTAGTAGTTACAATACTACTTACAGCACTACAAACAATATCTTTACCAGAGTCTGCATACATAGCATGACCTAGTATAGAAATAGATTTTATCATATCACTATCTTTTTTTACTTTAACTTTAATCATAATTAACCGTTAATTTTAGTGATTTTTACTTTAGTAAAGGGTTGTCTATGTCCTTGAGTCTTACGATTAGATCTGTCTTTACTCTTATACTTGAAAACTTTAATTTTCTTTTGTTTACCATTTTTAACTACTTCGCCTTCAACGGTAACATTAGTAAGATAAGGACTACCAATTTTACTGTCAAGCATTAAAACTTGATCAAATTTAACTGTGTCTCCAGTTTCAGCATCAAGCTTTTCTACGTAAATTTCAGAATTTTCTTGTACGTAATATTGCTTTCCACCAACTTTAATTACAGCGTTCATTAATAATTACCTCCTTTAATTAATAACTTAAGACTCGCTCTTAAGGCACAAATAAATTGTTTATAACCTTTTCAATGCGGTTTGAGCATGAGGCGTCAAACATCTAGATTATAGCACATCATATTTCAAGTGTCAACTTTTTTGGGGCACTTGTACTTGTTGGAATAAACTCATCCAACTTACTATCAGATATAAAAAAGTCATCTTTTTCTAAAAAAGCAGATAAGTCTTCTTTAGAAACCGACATATCAATCGTATCCATAACCAAAACTCTTTTCCATCTAGTACTACTAGCATTTAATAAATCAATATCTTCAATTACACTAGGCATATGAGTTGTTCTTTTAATAACAGATATTCTTTTAGCTAAATCAGGTGTTTTAAAAAATGAAATATCAGAATCTTTCTTAATACTATTAAGTAATCCTTCATCATTCATTAAGTCAATTCTTTCTTGAAGAGTGTCATTATCAACCAAAAGTATGTCAGTATATTCATATAAATACCTTGGATTAATACCAGAAGAAGTTATAGAATTAATATTTTCTAAAACAGTATGACGAGTTGGACTTTCATTAGAAAAAATACTTAAATTATCTTTATAAAAAGCAACTGGTATTATTTGTTTTTCAGTTAAAGAAGATAGAAAAGTTATAGTTTCCTTACTACTTATTGATAAAGCTTTACATACTAACTCTTTATCAGTAAAATTAATTTTTTTCAAGCTTTCTAAAGCCTCTCTTAACTCATCTAAAGTATATTTAATAATAATATCATTTAAAAACTCTGTATTATTAGGAAGAGAATATTCAGATAAAACTTTATTATAAAGTGATTTTTCTTTAGTAAATACTCTTTTATATTCTTCTTCTAATTCTTGATAATAACTAAGATTATGCTCATATATACATTTTAAAAATTGTAACTTTAAATCTTCATCAGGAATAAATTCTAATGCTTTATGATAATTAGTTATTTCTTCATTACTTGGTATAGACTGTAGTGATAATAAGAAATTTCTATATTGTTGAGCTTTTTTATTTCTATCTTTAACTACTCTATTTAAATGGGTTTCATGATTTCTATAATATCCAAGTATCCTATTAAAAGCTGATTTTATATCTTGATATTCTTTCATTTTACTAACTTGTTTATTTATATATTTTTTATCTTTTTTAGTAATATTTTCATCATTTATTGCTAGAACATGGTTATTTTCATCGACTAAAGCAACGCTAGGATTAGTTCCATTACAGGTTTCTTTAGCACCTTTTATCATAGACATAAGTGAAAAGGCATCAGAAAACATATCTAATCTGCTTTTTAATTCTTCTCCTATACCATTTTCTACTTCCTCATCAAAGTCATGTCCAGATATAATATCAGATGTTACTAAAAGTACTAAGTCAGAAAAAGCATTAGCGCCAGGTAAACATTCTGGTGAAATATTATTCTTTTTTAATACCTCAGTTAATTTTCTATTATTTAAAGCTTTCTTTACCTTACCTACAGCTGTATCTTTAATAGCAGCATCAGTAGAACCGGAGTAATTAAAATTAGCAATAATACCAGAAAAAACATTACGTAAATTTTTTCTAGTCATGTTAGGATCATTTACTAAAGGTCTAATTAAATCTATCTTTTCCTTTAAAATCTCATAAGAAACATTAGATTCTTCCAATAAGTATGCTAAAAACATATCACATTCATCTATTTGACCAATTGATTCAATATCAGATACCGAATTACTTGATACAAATAATCTTAAAAAAGATAATTCAGTTGATACATTTATAGTAGAATTTTCTAGTAATGAAAGACGGTAATTTACTTCTTTAATTATTTCTTGACGTGTCATTTTAAATCATCCTTTTTCTCTTTAACTTGACCTTTTTTATTTTCTTTTCCTAACATATTAAATAACTCTTCTTGATAAGTAGCTTGAAGTTGCATAAATTCTTCATTTGAAATATTTTCTTTTAATGTTGACTCTAACTTTTTAAAATTACTAGCACGTAAATTTATTTGTTCTTGATAGTCTCTATTACTATCTGTTTTTTTAGTAAAAGCAGAAATTACGCAGTACTCATTAGGTCCAAGTCTAGAAATAATAATTCTTATACCAAAGTCTTTTACCTCGAATAGACCAGCAACAGCACTGTTAGGACTAAATTTTTTTAGATTTTTAAATTTACCAGTAATAATTGATTCAAATAAATTAGAAAAACTAGGATAATATTCAGAATCAATATGTTTTAATTCACTTATAACACAAGGGTTACCTGATTGTGTTGGCATAAATATTAATTTATTTTGGACTTTATTATTATGATCAATTTCTTCTTTTTCTTCTTCTAAATATAATTCTTTTAAAAGAGCCATTTTTCTTTTATTTTCTTCTATTTCTGTAGTTAATAGTAAAATATCTTCTTCTTTTAATCCTTCTTCCATTAAAAGATTATTAGCAGATATTTCTTCTTTAGAAAGTTCTGCCATTAGACGTAATAATATTTTTTCATAATTATAGTCTTTAGTATCAGGTAGGACTTCTTTCATAGTTTCTTTAGAACAGTTAGAAGATAAAGAAAGTATTTCAGGTAGGTAATATAAGATTTCATTTTCAAAGTCTTCATCTGTTGCAAAAGATGATTCTTTTTGATTAATACTTTGTTCTTTATTTTCTTCTACTTCTTCAAAGGAAAACTTAGTAGAATGATGTTTTTCTACTTCTTTGTGCATGATACTAGCTATTTTAATATTTTTATCTATAGTTGCGGCTAAGTCAGGGATGCTTTTTTTATTAGCATTTTTTTCTATTTCCATGAAAAAGTCTCCTTTATTTCTTTATATATTCTTTTGCATCTTTCTGTTCTTTATTTTTACTTAAGGTTTTATCAGCAAAAGCTATTACATCATTTATATCACATGTTACATTTGTAAATGGTAAGGTTCCTAAAATAGCTTCTTTATAGTCTTTTACTCTAGGATCTAGAATTGATACTATTCCTTTATCTTTTTCACTTCTAATTAAACGTCCTGTTCCTTGTTTTAGTTTAATTAACATATCTTGTAAATAGACTGTATTAGAACCGTCGGCATAGTACTTTGCTTTAGCGTCCATTACAGGATCTACAACATGGAATGGTAATTTAGGGATGATAACACTTTCTAATGATTCACCCTTAATATCTATTCCTTCAAAGAATGAACCTGTTGCGAAAAGACAAGAAGTTGTATCTTCTTTAAATTTAGTTTTTAATGTTTCTGTATCTTTACCATCTTCTTGAATATAGATATTATAAGGCTTATCTTCTTCTCTAATTCTTTTATATACTTCTTGCATATCTTTTTTAGCAGTAAACAGTACAAGAGTTCTTCCTTCTGTAATATCTATTAGTTCACTAATTTTTGTTGTGATAGATTCTAGATATAGTTCATGATTAGAATCTTTTGGTGATACTAAATCTAATGGACAGTATAGAAGAGCATTTTCATCATAATTAAATGGTGATGGAAGAGGTTTTCCTGAAAAAATACGACCAGGTTCTTTAGGATCTATTCCAAGTCCTTTGATGAAATATTCATAGTCTCCTTCTGTTGTTAAGGTTGCTGATGTAAATACTTTACCATAGTTAGGATTATTTAATAATCTTTTAGCAAGTTCTGGTATATTTCTTGGTACATATTGTATTTCAATATGTTCTAGTGTGTCAGGTAAGAAAGCTGCCCAGTAAACATTCTTTTGATCTTCATTTGATAAAATTAGATCTTGAAAAGCCCGTTTATTTTCTTGTAAGGTATTAATTTGTTCTAGGAAATCATTATCTCTATTATAATGACTATTAAATACAGCTTCTTCTTCTAAATCACTTAATTGCTTTATTAATGTTTCAGTTAAGTTTGTTACACTTTTAGTACATTTAAAACTAGAATTTTCTGAGTCAAAGAAATCGATATTTTCCGTACTATGACTTAGATATTCTCTTTTTGCATTAGTACTTATTCTTCTAAATAGACTATTAAGAGTGTCAATGACTGGTATATCGTCAGCATTTTTATTTAAATGACTGTATAATTCCAAAATTAATGTTTCTAGCTTACGTTTATTTAAAACTTTTTTATAAGAGTCCCTTATTTTTTCTTCTAAAGCATGGGCTTCATCTACTATTAGAATTGATGGTTCGTTTAATAAAGGACTTTCGCTATCTCTTTTTAATGATTCTACTAATAAGTTATGATTACAAATAACAGCTTTTGACTCTGGCCAACGTTTTCTTTTTACGCGATAAGTACATTCTGTATTATAGATACATTTACCACAGTTTACTTTGTCAACATTCATTTTTTTCCAATCGTTTTGGCTTAAATCACTGTAGTCTGCACGTTCTACTTTTCCTTGATCAAGTCTTTCTTTAATACTTTTTATTTTTTCTTGTTGTCTATCATGTCTTTCAGCAAAGTACTCAAAGCGTCTTTTGCATAAGTAGTTAGTTCTCCCTTTAGCGATTGTTACATCTATCTTCGGCAAATCTAACATTTCTGATAAGTTTTCTATTTCTTTTTTTAATTGGTCTTGTAGTGCTTTTGATGATGTTGAAATAATGAAGCCTTTAAATTTATCACTACCGGAACTTGCATATAATAAAGGTACTAAATAAGCCCAAGATTTACCTGATCCTACGCCTGACTCTATTAATAAAATACTGCGGTCTTTTATCGTATCAGCTATATCTAATGCCATAGTATGTTGACCTTCACGATACTCCAAAGTTTTACTATTTTCTAAATTTGAAAAGAAACTATCGATTTGTTCTTCTTGTTCACGGCTTAATATTGATTCTTCTTTTTTCCAAACACTCATATATCACACCTGCCCTTTACTTGAGTGCATATTATACTATAAAACCAGCTAAAAGTCAATATAGAGCATGAGGCAAGATAAGAAAATGGCACGGTATTACCATGCCATTTTGTATTAAAATAATCTCCTTAGTCCTCAATTACGTATGGATCATCTGTTGTACCAAAGCCAGAGGTTGACTTGATTCCAGGTACAAGTGAAACGACGGGCCTTGCTCCATAGGAATAACCAACATCAAAGTTAGCGAAAAGTCGACCATCCAAAGATACACCAGAGCCTCCGGCAGCATCCAAAAGATATCTAGAAGGCGACATTATCCAAAAATATTGTCCAGTGTATAAATAATAATCATAGTTATAATTAGTAGAACCGGTTTTACCACCAGCTAACATTACTTCGTCTGAAGTTAACAATCCTACTGGATAAGTCAATTTTCCGTTTCCGCCTGAATCAGTAGAAACTGTAAAACCATCCCTGCTCTCATTTGAACATACTACACTTGGTTTATACGTATTATAACTTCTATTATAAGCACTAAAATATGAAGCATCAGTCCCGGCATCAGTATCTTTACTTGCCAATGACCCTGAATACAATGTCCTATCATTACAAAAGATAGTATCTTCTAATTTACTAGTATATTTAGTCATATTATTCTTATACCAAGTATCTATTACGTTTTTAATAGTTGAATCCGTTGTATTAGTAAACATTTCATTCTTAGCATCTTCTATATCTTTACCTGATGAAAGTGTTAAATAATAAATATATGAACTATTGCCAAAGTAATAGATATAGAAAACTTGGCTACATACTCCTGTAGTATTTAGACATGTATAATGGTATTTCTTGGCTAGAGTTGTCCTATCTTTTGACCAGGTATTTACAGACTTATATGTATCAGTGAGTGTATATTTAGTTCCATCCCAGGTAACATCATTTCCATATAAAAAGTTAAATGTTCTTTCATATTTTATCTGGTAATTACTAGTTAAAGTTACTGGATATTTACCATTACACGTTGTACTTGTTAAGTCCTTACATACATAATAATTAGTATATGTACTATAATTTGTGTACCAGTCAACTTTTTTTACAGTCACGGTATCAGTAAGACTATACGTACCATCACCATTATCTGTAGAACTTTTTCCTAATGTTATAGTTTGTGTATCTGGATCAGTTACTCCTCCAGAT
>CAVKYO010000077.1:0-7444 GCA_963660495.1 Acidaminococcus fermentans | reverse complement strand
GCCTATTTTCAACAAAAAATAAACTTTTCTTTAATTAGTAACTGTCAAACTCGGGTTATAACATATTTGCATATAAAAAAACTACTATTTTGTAGTAGCTTCTTTTACTAGTTTAACGTTTATTGCTTGGAAACCTTTACTAGTTTCTACTAATTTAAACTCTACTAGTTGGCCTTCAGATAAAGTTTTGTAACCTTCTGCTTCTATTGCAGAATAATGTACGAATATATCTTCATCTTCTTTATACTCAATAAATCCATATCCTTTTTCATTATTGAACCATTTTACGCGACCAATCATCACACTCATTACACCTCTCTTTTCTACCATCCTTGTTGGTGATTACATTTTAGCAAATAATTAATGGCAAAAGGCATTTGTGCCTTAATTTGTATATTTAGGGCAATGAATTGTAGTATTTCGCTATTTTTTCGACAAAATTCGACATTTTTAAATTGTGAAATTACTTTATATAGACTAAATATTTATTCTAAATATTTAGTAGTATAATTAAGGTGTGAGGTGAAAAATGAAGAGAAAGTTTTTAGATTCTTCCATTAATTTTATAAAAAACTATAAAGAATTAACAGATGATGATATAGAAAAGTTAAGATACGGACTGGAAGGTATATATCTAACTATTACCAAACTTGTTGCTATTGCTATAGTAGCTTCAGTACTTGGTATTTTAAAAGAAGTTATTATTACCCTGTTACTCTTTAATGCTATTCGTTATACTGGATTTGGTTTTCATGCCGAAAAAAGTATACAGTGTTTATTTATTTCATTATTTCAGTTTGTTATACTTCCTTATATTTTAATTAATATTGTTATTCCAAAAAGTATTATTTTTGTAATTTGCATTATATGTATTGTTAGTTATTTCTTTTTTGCACCAGCAGATACAATAAAAAGACCATTGCCAAATATGAGAAAGAGAAAAATTAGAAAATGGTCTACTGTTTTTATAGGTATTATTTATTCAATATTTTTATTTATATTTTCAGATACTTTTGTAGCCCCATTGATATTATCAGCTCTATTAGTGGAAGCTATAATTATAAATCCATTGCTTTATATGGTCTTTGGTCAACCATATAATAATTATAAGACCTACGTTCAGGCTTTAAATATGTAATATTTTTAGCATATATATTTTAACTAAGGAGGAACTTGTTATGAAAAGTAAATTTGCGTATCTATTAACTGCTATCGCAATGATGGCTACTGGAGCTGCTAGTTTAGGATGCATTTGGATAGTTGTGGACGAACCAAAAGCTATGAAAAGTCTTTGTGATTAAAAAAGCGTCTTGTTAAGAACTGCTGAAAAGGCAGTTTTTTCGTGTTTTAAATTTTACTGACAAATAAAAAACTAAGATTTTTCACTATCGAAAATTTTCTTAGTTTTTTGTTTTTTTATTTGCAGTCTTTTTTTCTTGTCACAGTAATTTGTTGAATATAATATTTATCTATTACCTCTTGTTTTTGACTTAACCAGGATGAATTTTGACTAATTAATTTTGAAGCATAATATAGTCCGTTACCGTGCCCTTCTCCTTTAGTTGATACTCCTTTCTTATTTCTATCATCGAAGTTTTTGGCTTTTTTAAATGTATTTGAAAATACAAAAGTAACGTGATCTTTAATTTCATATATTTCTATTAAAACTTTTTTCTTTTTAGTTTCTTTTGCGGCTTCAATGGCGTTGTCAAAATAGATTCCTATTAAATGGCATAGTACCTTAACTTCCTTTTCGGATAAATCCTCTAATATCGAATGTAGTTCTATACTAATATTCGCCGTTAAATCAATTTTATTTTTTTGAGCTATAGCTGATTTATAATACATTAGCCCTTTAATACCACCTTTTGGCAAAGTCTTTAGTTGATGAACTACCTCTCCTTCAACATTAATACTATCTTCTAAGATTTCATCTATCTTGTCTTTTACTTTTTTCTCGCTGGTTAAGCAGCGTAAGACGGCTAATTGATTTTTATATTCATGACGATTTAATTGTTCTTTTTCTATCCAATCTTCAAAGTTTTGTACATAACTAAACATACTTTCATATTCAGAGTTTAATTTGTCATAATTGTTTTTACTACGTATAAATAGATATGCTAAAACAAAAAATATAACCATTATTACTATATTAATTAAATAATTTGTATTCATTCCTGATGTTTTTGTCGTATTATGTGATAAAGATGTTAATCCTATGATTAATAATATTATAAATAAGGTGTTTGATATTGATTTATTTTTTGATATGTTTTCATAAAAACTTTTTAATTGAACAAGTACAAATTTTATATTAGTAATGATTATGCCAAACAATGCTACTAAAATATTTGCTCCAATTTTAACAGATGCTATTTTTCTAAATTCGCTAACACTATAAAAATTTCTTAAAATTAATCCACCAATAGCATCACCAATAAATGTTAACATCATTAATATTCCACATACTATAAGTGATTCCTCAATATTTATATCAAATATTCCCTTATAAACAATTATTTGTAGTGCAAATATAGCTATAGTTCCTATTCCTGCATATTCGTTTTGTGAAATAACTACCGTAGATATACATAATAATAGTATACTGAATATTGTTTTTATATTTAGAATTTTAATTTTCCTATTAGTGATTTTCTTAATGACATATATTCCATATAATGTCATTATTAATGCACATATAAATTTAGTCCAAACCTCTAACATATCTCTCTAGCTCCTTTTTTCTTTCTCTTGGTACTGTTATTAAAACATCGCCATTATTGAATACTACTGTGTTTGATTTTGTATTATAATGTTCAATTCGTTTTATATTTATAATTAGACTTCTACCACATTTTCTAAATCTATTATCCAACTGTTTCATTATATCGTCTAATGGTCCCGGGATAATGAATTCACCATGAATAGTTTTGAGTTTACTTTTCTTTGTTCCAGGTTCTTTTTCAATATATAGTATATTTCGTAGTTCAATATTATGGGTAACATTGTGATAGTTGAATTTTATACTTTTAATTTTGTTATCATAATGTTTCATACATATTAATAAAGCTTCCTGTAATTTTTGTTCAAGATTATACAATTTATTAATAAAATCTACTAACATTAAACGCTTACTTAAGGCTTCATATTTATATTCTGAATATGCCGTTACAATTATTATCATTGAAACCCAATCATCAAATTCTTCTCTTATTTTTCTAGCAGCATCTATTCCTGATCCTTCCTTTGTTTTAATATCTAGAATATATATTTTAAATTCTTTATTGTCTTTAGCATAACTTTGCCAAGTTTTTGTATATCCTGTGTACCTATGAATTTTATATTCAGAATCATTATTCATCATAAGCTTATCTATCTCATTTATATATTTTTTCGCTAAAATATCTTCATCTTCACATATTATAAAATTAATCATATAGTCTCCTTTTTCCATAATTTTCCAGTTAGTTTAGTTAATTTAAAAGGAGTACTTTTACTTAGTACTCCTTGGCTTATTATTTTTTTGCTTTCTTTTTAGTTAATCCTAATTTTGATTCGATTTTTTGTGTTATTTGTGGACTTTTGTCAGATATTATTGTTGTGTGGAAAACAAACCATAAAACTATAATCAATATTATGATATATATTATTCTTCCTAATATTGGATCTTTTAGTGTATATAGTATTGAAGCCGCAGCAAATAAAATGTTTATCCCATAAATTATTAATACTGTTGTTTGTTGTGAAAAGTTCATTCCTAATAATTGATGATGTAAATGTTCTTTATCTGCTTGAAATGGCGGTTGCCCTCGCAATAATCTTCTTATTATAGCAAATAGAGTATCTAGTATTGGTATACCTAGTATTGTAACTGGTACGAAAAATGATATAAGTGCCGGACCTTTAAATTCTAACAAGGTTATTACTCCAATGATAAATCCCATAAAGGTTGCACAGTCACCTGCAAATATTTTTGCTGGATGAAAATTGTGTAGTAAAAATCCTAAGGTTGATCCTAACATAATAAACGTTAATATCATTACTAAGCTTCCGTATCTTCCTTGATAGAAGCCAATTATACCAATTGTTAAATAAAATATACTGCAAACACCACCAGACAGGCCATCTAGTCCATCAATTAAATTAATTATGTTGGTACATGCTATTAAAAATAGTATTGTTAATGGATAAGACATGATACCAAAGTCAATATAAAATCCAAATGCCGTAATGTTATCTAGTCGTATTCCACCATAAAATGTTATAACTGAGGCTGCCGCTATGTGACCTAGTAATTTCTGATATGGTCGTATCGGCTTTATATCATCAACTATTCCAGTTAATACCATTATAAAACTACCTATCAGAATTGAATTCATTCTTATACTTTGTTCGCCAAATAGCATATATCCAAATAAGAATGATAAAAAGATCCCGACTCCACCAAGCTTTGGAGTAGCAACTTTATGAATATGCCTATTTCCTTCTTCAGTTCTTGGTATGTCCATAGCGCCAATATGGACTGCAACTTTTTTCATTAAAATCATTATCAATGCAGAAAAAAGAAATGTTACCAGAACAATTTTACTCGACGCAAGAATTTGTGTTCTCATGTTTTTCACTTCTTTCATCTTTAATTATACCAAATTTTAGTATATTCGCAAGGATAAAATACAATGGTATTTTGACATATAAAAATGACCAGGTCTAATTTTGGTCATTTTCTAAACTTTTTATATCTTCTAAAAGTACACCTGTTCCTTCAACAACACAAGTTAATGGTGAGGTTGCGATAAGTATTGGTACTTTTAATTCTTGTTCAAATAAGTTGATTAAACCTTTTAAAAGAGCTCCACCACCAGTTAGAACAATACCTTTTTCCACAATATCTGCGGATAACTCTGGATCTGCTTGTTCTAATACAGCTATTGTTTCTTTGATAATTTTTGTAATGCTTTCTTTTAGTGCTTCTGTTGTTTCATCTTGAGTAATTTCTATTGTTGATGGTAGACCTGTTATTAAACTTCTTCCTTTTACTTCTTTCTTTTGTTTACGACTCGGTTTATAAACAGTAGCAAAATTTATTTTAATGTCTTCAGCTGTTTTTTCACCAATAAGAAGTTTATATTTATCTCTTATATACCTTATAATATCTTGATCAAATATATTTCCTGCT
Organism: Acidaminococcus fermentans; assembly: GCA_963660495.1. Classification (GTDB taxonomy): domain Bacteria; phylum Bacillota_I; class Bacilli_A; order RF39; family UBA660; genus CAG-877. The sequence continues at coordinate 2,268 of CAVKYO010000077.1, read as the reverse complement.
AATTTTATTGATGATGAGACAACTATGCCATTAAGTGATAGAATCGCTATATCAGTTGTTCCTCCACCAATGTCTACTACCATGTTTGCTTCTGGCTTAGATATATCCATGCCAGCACCAATAGCCGCTACCTTTGGCTCTTCTTCTATGTAAACTCTTCTTGCTCCAGTTCGCTCAGCTGCTTCTTTGATAGCATTTTTTTCAACTTGTGTAATATTAGTAGGACAACAAATTAATATTCTAGGTCTTGAAAATAAATTTCTAGCCTTTATTTTCTTAATAAATTCATTTAACATAATTTCAGTAATTTCAAAGTCAGCAATTACACCATCTTTCATTGGCCTAATGGCTTTTATTTTACCTGGAGTTCTTCCTAACATTTCTCTTGCTGCTTCTCCTACCGCTATTACTCTTTTTGTCTCTGTTTCAACTGCAACAATACTTGGTTCATTTAAAACTATTCCTTGTCCTTTTATATATATTAAAACGTTTGCCGTTCCTAAATCTATTCCTATATCTTTTGCTAACATCATGTCACATTCCTTTCATTTTAATTTTATCACATCTCTTTTACTTATAATATATTATTATTCGTCTTTTTTTATTAAAAAAAGAGTAATATAGTATTACTCTTCGTTTTTTGATAACTCTTTATCTAAATAAAGGTTAGGATCTACTATTTGACCGGAGGCATAAAACTCAAAATGCAAATGGTTGCCTATTTCTTTATCTAGTTCATTAGTACCAGACTTACCTAGTACTTGTCCTTGATTAATACTATCTCCTTTTTTAACCGAAACTTCTGATAAACTTTGATATACTGATACGTATCCATTGTCATGTTTTATTTGAACTGTTTTACCTAAACTCTCATTATCTGAAACATCCGCTACTGTTCCTGGTAATACTGATACCACTTCAAATACGTTTTGACTTATAAAATCTATTCCTGTATTTTGTAAGTATGTATTATCATGATAGATAATAGATTTTTCTTGTTGTTCTGCAGTTCCTTTAAAATCATAAAAGGATTTTCCTATTGTTACTGTTTGGTCAGTATATGGATTAATTACTTTAGTACTAGTATTAATAACAGCTACATCATCATTTAGAATTGTGTTAGTTACAAAATCAACATTACTTAATTCTTCATCTTTTCCTGAATCTTTCATGTTTACAATACTAATGAAGGCACCTACTATTATTAGAAAAACAGCAATACTCGGTATTACAAAGGATTTTAATTTTCTTTTTACCATTTTTTCACCTCATTATAAGTTTTAACCAAAAAAAAAGATTTATACTTCTTTTAAAAAATTTTTCCAGAAGTAAATAAATCCATTATAAAATTAGTCACTAAATAAATCATTGAAATAGCTAATAAAAAGTAAAATACTCTTGCTTGAATTATTTTGTTTTTTTTGAAAATTTGATTTATATTTACGGAATCTAATGACCAGATTACTAGAATAGTTACAGCTACATATAGAAAAAATTTACCTGACATTAGTGTGTTTCCTCATATTCTTTTATTTTATTAATTCTTCTTTTATGTTTTTCTAAATCTGAACTTTCTGTATTAATAAATGTTTTAACTATAGCAAGAGCTTCGTCAAATGATGTTTTTTCGCCAAATGCTACTATGTTTGAATCATTATCAATTCTAGTCACTTCAGATTCTTCTTTAGTTGAAACTTTTGCGCAACGAATACCCTTTACTTTGTTACAAGCAATACTTATTCCTATACCTGAGCCACAGATAGCTACTCCAAAATCAACATTTTTATTAACAACACTTTCTCCTAATTTAAAAGCATAGTCTGGATAATCAGTTGATTCTTCACTATCAGTTCCATAATCTATTATTTCATAGTTTTCTTTTTTTAATTCATTTATTAATTCTTTTTTTAATTTGTAACCTCTATGGTCACTAGCAAATCCTATCTTCATATTTTATATCTCCTCTTTTGTAATTATAACATATATTTGAAAAGAAAAAACCGCTTATTCAGCAGTTTCGTTTTGATTTAAACCATATTTTCTATTAAATTTATCTACTCTACCAGCACGAGATGCTCTACTTTGTTTTCCTGTATAGAATGGATGACATTTTGAACAAACTTCAACACTTATTTCTGGTTTTGTTGATTTAACTGTAAATGTTTCTCCACAAGCACAAGTAACTGTACAGTCTACCATTGTTGGATGTATATCCCGAGTTTGACAGTTATTTAGAAGTTAAAATCCCACTTTCCCTTTATTTATATG
>CAVKYO010000076.1:0-8743 GCA_963660495.1 Acidaminococcus fermentans | reverse complement strand
CATACTAAAAGTTGCATTTAACTTTCAAAAGTTGCATTTACATTTGAATTTGAGCATTCTTAAAATTATTTTTTAATGCTTCCAATTCATTATTTAAATCTTGTATATATTTTTCTGTAACATCATTATATAAATCTTCACCCGTCCTTGTGAATTTAAACGTAATGTAATTATCACTTATAATGTGATTTAAAATTTCATAAAATACATTTTTTATGGTTTCTTTGCTATCAGTTGTAATTTCTAACTTAATTGGTTGTTCAAAATTAAAAACTATATATGTTTTTTCTCCTTCAGTTGAAATATTTACTATTATTTCATTATTCATATAGATCACCTCTTTCTTCGAAAGCATCTTTTCCACCTTCTAAATATTTAATACTTTCATCTTTCCAACTTAACTTTTCACTTGAATCAATGCTATATAAAATATCAGTAAACATATTGCCAATATATGTTTTGTAATTTTCATTATCAACGATTTTTAAAATTGAGTTAGATGGTCTTGTTCTAATTGCAATATTAGCATCATGTGTAGCAATTACTATTTTCTTTTTAGCATGAGCTAAATCTTTTAACAATGGTACAATTTCGTCATTAATATATGTACTTCCTAAATTTGCTTCAGGTTCATCAATTAGGAAAATCTCGTATTCTTTTTTTGATATCAAATCATGTTGTAATGAAAGAATAGCTAATTCTCCTTTAGATGGTTTATATTGTTTCCCAGATATTTCAAAAAATCTTTCTATTGACATGAAATCATTTAAATCTTTAATATCTTTATTATTACAATCTTGAGCAATTGTTTTGGTATATTCTACTAGTTTAGGGGAAGATATATCTTCCATTATTTTTCCCATATTTGTTATTATATTTGCTAGTTCTCCTTTATTTGAAATAAGTGTAGTATGGTTGATATCCTTTTTGTTTAACAAATTAATAAATTTATATTTTGTTGTTAAATAAACATTCCCTTTTAAACCAAGTTTACCAATATATTCATTTGTTGAATCTGAAGTTTTATTTAAAATATTGGTAATACTTTTAATATTATTTTTTAGTTCAACTCGCTTTTTAACAAAATTGAATAAGCCTGTTTCCGTTGGCATTGATGGGCTACCAATATTTTGTGAAACATAATTGTTCATTTTTTCAATAAAATCATCCAATAATTTTGAAGAATTTTCCTCTAACCATACCTCCTTGTACTTTTTATAAATATTATCTTTTAATATATTTAAAGAATTTATGTTTTTATTAATTTCGTCGTTATCATAATTTTTGTATTCAAAATTTTCTAATTTCTTAATAAAATCACTAATTGATATATAATCACTAAACAAGTTTTTGTAAATTTTATCATTAAAACTATGACTTTTACTTATTAGTAAAGACTTCATCATTGTTTTCTTTTTATTTTTCGACGCGTTTTTAAAATATTTATAATAAGTTTTTATAGATGTTGGTGTTTCATCGCTGAAATTTATAATATTTTCTAATTTATCGGCACAATTATCATCTAATTGTAAATTATCTATATTATAATCCTCTTTATTAACACTAATAAGTTGTTTATACCAGCCTTCTTTGTCTCCACCTGAAAATTCAACATATTTATCCCCATTCATTTCATAGTGTTCTTTTAAAGAATTTAATATTTCTGTTTTACCACTACCTTTATCTCCAAATATAATGTTAACATCATCATAAATTGGAAGTTCAAATGGATATTCTTTTGTTTCACTTTTACCATATACTATAATTTTTTCATCAAAATTTTCGTTTATTAAGTCAGTAATAAGTTGTGTATCTTTATCAACTAACTTTAATAAACTTTTGTAGTCTTTAATTTCAAATTTTAAGTTTCCAAAAGTACAATTTTCATAATTATTCCAATCAATCACATCTGTTCCTATCATTGCACGATGATTATTACTTTGTAATACACCAATAGATACAATATTAGATGCTTCTTTTAATAATCTTAAAGGTTTACTCATGATACTTTCAAAATCTTCTAAATCTTCAATAGATAATTGCTTATCTTTTAAAAAATGTGCAATATAAATTATATCCATGTCTTTAAACTTCTCATATAACTCATGACTACCAATGATAAAATTATCAGGAGTAAAATCTTTTGTTATTTGGTTGACTCGTTTTTCAAAATCATCTACATCATCAGGATTAGCAATTAGTATTACATGTCCTCTTGATTTATTAATTCCTTCTACATCCAATTCAATTCCTGGAATAACATAACATAAATCTTTTACTGCTTCCTTTAATTCTTTATAATTATCTTTAAAAAAGCGATTATGATTAGTAATAGCTAAAAATTTAACCTCAGAAAGTTCAACCTTTTCCTTAAATTTTTCAACACTTACATTTCTTAAATCAGATTCTTCATTTTTTGTATTTTTAGTATGACAATGTAAATCGATTTTCATAATGATATTTACCTCCTTAAATAATCAATAGTATAGAATATTATAACATCTTATTTATTTTTTTTGAATAAATACAAGGTAAAATCTAGAAGAATCGATGATTTTATAGTATAATTTTATTAGCAAATAGTCTTGCTATTAAGGAGGTGCAATAATGGAAATCAATAATATTTATAACATCGATTGTAATAAAGGTATGAGTAAGATGATTAAAGAAAACATCAAGGTTAATTTGATTGTTGCAGATCCTCCATATGTAATATCAAAAAAATCCCAGTTTCATACAATGAAAGATAGGAAAAATCCTAGAAAGGGTACTGATTTTGGTGAATGGGATAAAGAATTTAATAATAAACCTTGGATAAAAAAATCTTATGAATTATTAAATAAAGGTGGTTCTTTGTTAGTATTTAATGATTTTAAAAAGGCTACAGAAATTATAAATTATGCACAAAGTTTAGGATTTGTTTATAAGGATACATTAATTTGGAAAAAAACTAATCCAATGCCTAGAAATAGAGATAGAAGATACGTCCCAGATATAGAAATGATTATATGGTTTGTAAAACCTGGAAAATGGACATATAATAGACAAAATGCAAAATATGAAAGTTGTGTAATTTCTGTTCCTTCTGAAAGTGGAGGCGGTTGTAAGCGATATCATCCAACGCAAAAGCCACTAAAATTAATAGAATATTTAATCAAAATACACAGTAATAAGGACGATTTGATTTTAGATCCTTTTATGGGTTCTGGAACTACGGCAATAAGTGCAATAAGGACGGGTAGAAAGTTCATAGGTTTTGAATTAGATAAGGAATATTTTGAATCATCAATAAAAAGGGTTAATGGTGATAAAAATGAATGAAACATATATAAAATCTCCATTAAATTATGTTGGTGGAAAGTATAAAATATTAGATCAAATTATACCAAAATTTCCTAAAAAGATTAATACATTTGTAGATTTGTTTGGTGGTGGATTCAATGTTGGAATAAACGTTGATGCTGATACCATAGTCTACAATGATGTTATTGAACCATTATGTGAATTAATGAATTATTTTTCAAATAAAAATGCAGAAGAAGTAGTACAAAAACTTGAAGATAATATTTCAATTAATGGGTTAGATAAGGAAAATACTGATGCTTTTTTGAAATTAAGAAATAAATATAATCACAGCGTATACAAAAATGAAGATGATAAAATTATAGATTTTTACACCTTAATTTTATATAGTTTTAATTATCAAATACGATTTAATCAAAATATGAAATACAATACACCTTTTGGTAAAAACAGAAGCTCATATAATTCAAATACCAAAAAGAATTTAGAAAAATTTGTTAATAAAATTAATAAAATTAATGTTAAAGTTTCAAAAGAAAAATTTGTTGACTTTGATTTTTCAAATTTAGGTGAAAATGATTTTGTATATTGTGATCCACCTTATTTAATAACTACTGGAAGTTATAATGATGGAAATCGTGGAATTAAAGACTGGACTCTTGATGATGAAAAGAAGTTATTAAATATTCTTGATGATTTAAATTCAAAAGGCATAAAATTTGCTTTGTCAAATGTTCTAGTTGCCAATGATAAGAAAAATGAAATTTTGACTGAGTGGTCAAAAAAATATACTGTATATATAATAGAAAATACATTTAATAACTCAAATTATAGAAGAAAAAATAAAGATGATACTATAGAGGTATTAATTACAAATTATGGGGAGGTAGAAAATGAGTAACATAGAATTATCAACAAAATATTCATCAAAAAGGTCTTTTGGCTGGTCACAAGATGCATCTGATTTTAGTAGTTTAAAGAAAGTTGTTCAAATTTTTGATAATAAATCTGAATTTCACAAAAACTTAATTACTGCTAGAATTCCTATGCTTGTTGACAATAAGGAACTGATAAAAAAATTTCAAAAAATATTAATGAGTACTCCTTTAAAAATAACATATTCTGATCTTGTTGGCACACATTCTACGCCAAGAAAAGATTCACCTTGTAATGCTATTATACAAGCTTCTGTTTGTGGTCAAGTAAAACTATATTTAAGCGATTGGGCATCAGACAGTTTCCTACGTTGGGCTCATCTATGTGGATTTGTAAAATATAACGGCGAAGATGATACTTTTGAAATTACTAATGATGGTTTAGAGTATTCTAAAACTGAAGATAATTCTGTGGAAGAAAAGGAATGCTTATTAAATGCAATATTAAAATATCCTCCGGTTTCAAGAATATTGCAACTATTGTCTAATGGAGATCATTTGTCCAAATTTGAAATAGGAAGTCAATTAGGTTTTGTCGGAGACGAAGGATTTACATCATTACCACAAAATGTCTTATTGACTTCACTTGCAATGACAGATGATTCAAAAGAAAAAAATAAAATGAAATCAGATTGGGATGGCTCATCAGATAAATATGCTAGACAAATTTGTAAATGGTTGGAAAAACTAGGACTAGTTAGACAAGTTGAAAAAGAGTATAAAGTAAATTTAGGAAACCAAGAATATATTGAAAAATTAGGACAGGCATATATGATTACTCCAGATGGACTAAAAGCATACAGAAGATTACAAGGTATAAATAAAGTTTCAAAAGTTTCAAAAAATGTATTTTGGGAAATGCTATGCCCTAAAGCGGTAGATAGATATTATATAAGAAATAGACGTGCATATATAATAAAATTTTTATCAGATTCAAATAGTGCTGTGTCATTAGAAAAATTGCAGGAAAAATTGAAAGAAGTTAAATTTGATGAATCGTTAGAAAGTATTAAGGATGATTTAATAGGATTACAAAATATAGGATTATTTATAAAAAAATCTAATAAAGGTTATACATTAAATGATAACATTCAAAATTTAGTTATTCCATTAAATTCAATAGGAACAGGAAAAAGTGATACATTAAGATTAAAAGACTTTTGCAGAGATATATTGGAAAACATTCCACATAATTACCTTAATCTAATAGACTTGGCTTATGATTCTAAATCTAATAGACAATTTGAAATGGAAGTTGTCGATTTGTTAGTATCAGAATGTGGTTATAAAGGATTACATTTAGGTGGTGGCAGAAAACCAGATGGAATAATTTATACTGAAAATTTAAAAGAAAATTATGGAACTATAATAGATACTAAAGCGTATTCAAAAGGCTATTCTTTACCAATTTCTCAAGCGGATGAAATGAGAAGATATATTGAAGAAAACAATAAAAGAGATAATAAAATTAATCCAAATAAGTGGTGGGAGAATTTTCCAAAATTACTAAGGAAATTTAGTTTCTTATTTGTATCTAGTGAATTTAACGGACAATTCGAAGATAAATTAGAAAATATTTCAACTACTACAGGAATTAATGGTGCGGCTATAAATGTTGTAAATTTATTACTATTTGCTGAAAATATAAAATCTGAATTTATCGGACTAGAACAAGCATATCAATTAATGACGCAAAATTCTGAAATCCAGCTAATTGATGCGTAAAATATAAAAAGACAATCTAAGTCATAATGACCTAGAATTGTCTTTTTCTTTTTGGATATCTTTATCAAAATTGTTAATATTAATTTGTATAGATTTTGCTCTTTCTTTTATACTTTTACAATATTTGTCATACCTACGAAGTTCTTTAATTTTAGGTTGAATATCATTTGTTGCAGAGAGTATTTTAGATTTATCTTCTTCGATTTTTACTTTATGATATTGTTTTCAAAGTTTTTCTCTTTTATCCATAAGATTTTTATATTCATCATAATTGATTTTAGAAAAATTATTTAAGTCTTCTTCTGTTTCAATATTATTCTTTTTCATAAATACTATTTGATTTGAATATTCGTCTAATTTTGTAATTTCTTTTCTAATTGAGTATGGTAGATATTGTTTAGGATGCTTCTTTGGAAATACGTCTAATAAATAACAGTAGTATAAGTATAAGCCATAAATACCTTTATGTGATTTATTAGTCTTTAAGTATTCTTCAAAAATAGATTTTTGAGGTATAGGTTTAAATACAATTTGTCTTGATAAATATAATCTTTTGCTAATGCTATCTTTAGAATATCCTTTGCCAAATGCTTTTTCTATTCTAACTTTATCCTCATTATCTTTATAAATAGTTATAATACCATTATGAGAATAAATTTTATAACCTAGTGTTCTCATTCTATCAAAGACTTGTTTAAGTGTTACTGAATAACTAATAATATTATCTAAATCTTCTTTCAATATTCTATAATAATCATCACTTAATACTTTATTCTTGTAGGTGTTTTTGTAGCCTATATCTTCATCTAAAGTTGATAATCCATATTCAGCACATAATGAGTCTGATATATGTCTTAACTTAGCTAGATTAGTTCTATTGTTGTTATACTTTTTACCAGTTTTAAATGAAACAGAATTCACTATGAAATGATTATGAATATGATTAGTATTTTGATGTGTTGCTACAACCACTTCAAAGTCCTTAAACATTTCTTCTGCAAACTTTACTCCAATCTCATGAGCAATATCAGAAGTAACTTCTCCTTCTTTAAAAGATTGATAACCATGGAACGCTAATATCCCATTTGTTTTTCCATATTCTTCTTTTGTAAAAAGCATATCTTCATAAGGATTTCTTTCAGAGCAGTTTATTGAACTAACATAACATACTTTTTCGTTTTTATAATTGTTTTCTGTATTCTCGATTTCAAGATAACTATATGAGTTTTCTCCATAATCTTTATTGATGGTTTTTTTGGGATTAATGATATAATTTATTGACTGTTTTAAATTATTCTTAATACTCCAAATAGAAGTAGTCGCCATAATTAAGGTTTAGCCTTTCTATATAGTGGATTTTTGGGGTGGGAGTAAAAATCCGTTGCTTGCTTATAGAAAGAATCAATCATAGATTAACTCTTTTAAAATAATTTCTTCAGTCATATTTCTATAATTATTCATCAATTTAACCCATTCAATTTGATTATTATCTTTACTTTTTTCAGATAGTTTGTCGTCATTTTCAATATAGTTACTCATTAAAATATTGTATCTTTTAGAGCATTCAATACTGACCGAAAGAAGATGATTTGTTAATTCATTTTTCATCATTAATGACACATATAATCCTTTTTTATGATTTTTAATATAATCTAATCTTAAATATCCATACTTATTAATTTGCTTATAATCCTGTTTTTTAATTGTTAAATTTGGCAATAAATAGTCACCAATTTTTGTATATTCAATATTCATAATTTTATTATTTCCTTTCTAATTTTCTAATAATTTATTAGTTTTATAGCTTACAATTCCGTATTTATCTTTAATATCTTCTCTTGATATTGGAAAATTATTTGAATTGGTAAGTGCTACAAATCTAATAATTTTTTCATCAATTTTAGGTTGATATTCTAATATTATTTCATTAGTTTCATCATCAATTTTTTCGTACATTTCATAAAAAGAAGTTTCAAAATATTCATTCATTTTATTTAAATATTTGTTTAATTCATCTTTTGACATTCGACTGCCTTTAATTATTTCTTCATTATTATTAATCATAGCTGGAACAGCTACATCAAATATTCCAGCATCATAAAATCTTATTAATTCTTTAATAAATCCATTTCTAAAATTAATTTTTTCAAGAATCAAATTTCCTTTATCATCCTTTTTAATTTCAATAGTATCAATAAATTTAGAAATAAATTCTTGTTTTTCTGACTTATCCATATCATTCCATTTTGATTTTAATAATGAATTTAAAGTATCAAGCCTTATCATTTTTTCTCTTTCTAAATCTCTTTCAGCAAGTAATTCGTGAGGTGAGTAATTAAAAGTTTCTAAATTAATTAATTCTAATTTTTTATTTTCTAAGTTGGCAAGTTTATCTTCAATTAGTTTATAATCTTCTTTAAAATCATCCATTTCTACAATACCTTTAATATAGGCTTGTTTAATTCTATCTCGTTGTTTTTCTAAACTTCTAATTTCTTTATCAATAGAATTTGTATCAATTTTACTATTCTTATCTTCTAGAATAGGTAAGAAAAACTTTTTTACAACCATATCATATTCTAATAAATCGTAAATAAAATTCTTAAGCAATTTTTCTACATGACTCTCGTTAAAGTTAATATGACAATGCTCACAAGTATAATACATATATTTTCTTTTAGTACCACCAGAACCTTTACATTTCATTATCCTTCCACAATCCGGGCATTTAAGCCTTTGGAAAAAAGTATAAATTCTATCTCTAGTATAAGTTCTTTGAT
>CAVKYO010000075.1:0-9235 GCA_963660495.1 Acidaminococcus fermentans | reverse complement strand
TTATAACATTGGTCTTTCTTTTTTTGTGCCTTTCCCCAAATAATTTTACACCATCATTTAAATTTTAAAATTGACTTTATACGTCAAAAAAGTTATACTTACAATATAGTAAGATAACATGATAAAGGGTGATAGTAATGTATAAAAAGAAAAATAAAGGTTTTTCATTAATAGAAATTTTAGCAGCCATAGTTATACTAGGCTTATTATCTACTATTGCGATTGTTAGTGTTAACTATATATTACAAAAAGCAGAACAAGAATATTATGAAGCACAAAAAGATGAAATAATAGCAGCTGCTAAAAGCTACACACAAGATAATCGTAATGCCCTACCTAAAAGAGTAGGTATGAGAACTAATATAACACTTTCTACATTACAATCAAAAAAATATATAGGAGATGTTGTTGATAGACATAAAAGTAAATGTAATTCTCAAGAAACAACAGTCCAAGTCTTTAAATATGATAAAACTCATTACAGTTATTCAGTAATATTAGTATGTCCAAATTATTCAATGGAAAAAAATGTTGAAACAAATGCAGCAGGAAAAATAACATTTAATTATAATAATTGGCCAGTAAGTGAAAGTAAAATAGACTATTCAAAAATAACCGCAACAATTAATATGAAAGATGAAGATAAAATAGCTAGTTATAATTACATTATTTATAACAATGATATAGAAGTAAAAAGTTCTGGGGATGTTGAAGGTAAACTAAAAACAGAAATAGAAATAACAGTACCATTAGAAAAATATTTACCAGGTAAAATTAAAATAAAAACAATTATTACAGACTATTATGGAAATCAGACCGTAAAAACTTCAGATGAAATGGATATAAAGAGTAGTAAAGATCCAACCTGTAGTCCTTTAACAGGTCAAAAGACAGAATGGACTGGAAGAGATTCAATACCAATTGAAATATCAGTAAAATGTAATAGTCAATCAAATAAAGGTTGTGAAAAAGACGTATATACTCAAAGCTATGTTTCATCAGTAAAAGTAGCATTAATTGATGTGAAAGATAAGGAAGGAAATCCACAACGATGTCCGGTTAATGTATACTTAGACATGGAGCCACCAACAACTCCAATAATTCATAATGACTATGAGAACACTTGGACTAACTTAACAGATGAAAATGGCAAAAAATTTAATTATACAATAACAATAACTACTAAGGATGTAACATCAGGTATTAAGCAGTTAGAATATCGTTATCCAAATTCTACTTTAACTGCATCTGACGGAAAGCCAGAAAATGAATGGCATGTTTGGGCAAACTCATCAGCAGAACCAAATGAAGAATTAATATTCACCTCAACTCCGTTTACAAAAGAAAGAGGAGAAATTGTCGAAGTAAGGGCACTTGATGTAGCTGGAAATTACTCAGAAATTTCAACAACGGTAGTAAAAATAGATAAAACTAAACCTGAAATAACAAATATTTCAAATCCATATCTAAACACTTGGTTTAATTATGCAGAATATAAAAAAAATAATAGTGCTTATGTAATAAAAATAACTTCAAAAGATAAAACAGATAATATAGCAATCAACGAAACAGGTATTTCAGGTATAGCATATCATTCATATAAATATGCAAGTACTTCTTGGACAGAATATGCAAATTCAGGTATTAAAAATAAAAATGGAAATGTTAATAGAGACAGTTATAACTTTACAACAACACCATTCACTAAAGATAGAGATGAAAAAGTATACTTCCAAGTATGTGATAATGCTGGTAACTGTGCTGAAGGTGAATCATATATAATGCTTGATAAAACCTTACCAACAATCACAATATCTAATCCTTATGCTAGAACATGGTACAATAATACTGATTACAAAAATAATGAAACTTTTAACGTATCAGCAACAGCAGAAGATGAAACTGCATATCTAGCAAAATTTAATTATATATATAGTGATGAGTCAAACTGGACAACAAAAAGTTACACTCGCGATAGTCAAACAAAATCAAATACAATAACACCTAATGGATCACCATATACAAAAGAAATGAATAAAACATTAACATTTGAAGCTTGTGATCATGCTGAAAACTGTACAACAGCAAGTACAAATATAAGTATAGATTATACTTTACCAATATGTTCTATCAGCTTAAATCCAACATCACCAAATGGTAATAACAACTGGTACATAAGTAATGTTGGTGTAACCTTAACATATAGAGATGATGGTTCTGGAGTTAATTGCTATGGATTAGAAACTTCATCAAATGTAGCTTGCAACTCAGTATCATATAAAACACAAGGTGAAACAAAAGGAACAACTTGGTATGGAATAGTAAAAGATAAAGCTGGTAACGTATCAAAATGTAATACTAATACATTATATGTAGATACAACAGCTCCAGTAATAAGATTGAGTTAAGTATTTGAAGTAGGTGAGAGATGTGAATAAAGTGAGTAAAAATAAAGGTTTTTCATTAATAGAAATTTTAGCAGCCGTAGTTATACTTGGACTGCTTTCTTCGCTTGCTATTGTAAGTGTTAATTACATTCTAAAAAAAGCAGAAAAAGAATATTATAAAGCCCAAGAAGATGAAATAATCGCAGCTGCTAAAAGTTATACCCAAGATAATCGTAATGCCTTACCAAAAAGAGTAGGAATGGCTACATATGTAAAACTATCAACATTACAATCAAAAAAATATATAGGAGAGGTTGTTGATAGACATAAAAATAAATGTGATGCAAATGAAACAGTTGTTAAAGTATTTAAATATGACAAGAAAAATTATAGCTACTCTATAGCTCTAGAGTGTCCTTCTTATAAAAAAGTAGAAAGTGCAGAAAATAATGACCAAGAAGGAAAAATAACAATAAATGCAACAACTCCGAAAGAAGACAAAAAAGTTGGAGATAAAACAATAAAAGTATATTCATACTCCAAGTCAGAGTTTAATATAACACTAAAAGATCCCGATAAAATAGCAAGTTATAATTATACAATTTATCTAAACGATGCAGAAACTAAAAACTCTGGAGAAATTGAAGGAAAACTAAAAACAGAAATAGAGTTTGACGTACCATTAAAAAATTATTTGCCAGGAAAAGTAAAAATTGAAGTAACAATGGTAGACAAATTTGGTAATAAAACTAAAGGTGATAAAGAAATATCAATATCCAATACAGAAGCTCCAGAATGTAAAGCTTTATCTGGACAGAATAAAGAATATGAATGGACTAATAAAGTTCCAGTAGAAGTATCCGTAAAATGTATAAGTAAGTCTGATAAAGGATGTCAAAAAGATGTATTTACTCAAGGTTACTTTAAATCAACTAAAACTGATAATATTAAAATTACAGATAAAGAAAATAACAGTAATAACTGTCCAGTTAATGTATATCTAGATATAGATCCACCAACAACACCAATAATTAAAAATGATTATGACAACGTCTGGACAAATTTAAAAGATGCCTCTGGTAAAGAATTTGATTATACAATAACAGTATCAGCATCAGATGAAACATCTGGTATAGCTTATTTTAGATATAGATATCCAGATTCTAATTTAATCGCATCAGATGGTAAACCTGAAAGCGAATGGCATATTTGGGAAGGCTCAAGACAAGATGTTAAAACGGCTAAACCAGGAGAAACAATAACTTATACTTCTACAAAATTTACAAGAGAAAGAGGAGAAGTATTAGAAGTTCAAGCCTGTGACCATGCTAATGCTAAAGAAGTTGCTCAAGGTAATAAAGACGCTGTAGGTAACTGTTCAGAGTCAGCTACTACAATTATAAAAATAGATAAGACAAAACCTGAAATATCAAATATTTCAAATCCATATCTAAATGTCTGGTTTAATAAAGCTGACTATGATAAAAATAGAAATGCTTATGTAATAAAGATAACTTCAAAAGATAAAACAGATGATATTTCTAAAAATGAAACAGGTATTTCTGGTATAGCATATCACTCTTATAGATATTCAAGTACTTCTTGGACAGAATATGCAAATTCTGGTACTAAAAATAAATCAGGTCCGGTTAATAGAGAAACTTATGTATTTACAACAACACCATTTACAAAAGATAGAGATGAAAAAGTATACTTCCAAGCATGTGACAATGCTGGTAACTGTGCTGAAGGTGAATCATATATAATGCTAGATAAAACTCCACCAAGTGTTAAAGTAACTAATCCGTTCGGCTCACGTTGGTACAAAAAATCTGATATTGGTTCAAAATATACAGTAACATCAACCGCTACAGATGCAACATCAGGTCTAGCAAATCATGATTATAAATATTCTGATAGTAATTCTTGGACAACAAAAAGTTTACAAGGTTCTAAGTCAGATACAATTATACAAAGCCAAAGCATTCAAAATACTAATAGAAGTTTATCATTCAAGGCACGTGATCGTGCTGGAAATGAAACTAGTGATTCTACAAGTATTAGAATAGATACAACAGCACCAACTTGTAATATTAGTGTTTCAGGTACACAAGGCAATAATTCTTGGTATATATCAAAGCCTAAATTAACTTTATCACACACAGATGACTATTCAGGAGTTGCTTGTTACGGACTTGGAACTTCATCAAATGTAAGCTGTGGTAAAACTGATTCTGGAACACAATCAGATACAACAGGAACAACTTGGTATGGAGTAGTAAAAGACGTTGCTGGTAATGAAACAACATGTAACTCTGGTAAAATAAAAGTAGATACAACGGCTCCAACATGTAGTATCAGTGTAAAGGGAACTAAAGGTACTTCAAATTGGTATACAACAAATGCAAGTATAGAATTATCTCACACAGATGCTTGTTCAGGAGTTGCTTGTTATGGATTAGGAACTTCAGAAAGTGTAAGTTGTAATGCAACAGACTCTAAAACACAAAAAGATACAACAGGAACAACCTGGTATGGAATAGTAACGGACAATGCTGGAAACAAGAAAAATTGTAATTCTGGCAAAGTAAAGGTAGATACGGTAGCACCAAGTACACCTACACATACTTCCAGATATACAGACGGTTCGGGTACTTATAGTTCTGGAACTACAGCGAAAAAAACAGTATCAACTACGGTATCTAGTACTGATGCAACAAGTGGAATAGAAGGAATATATCAATCACAAAGTAAATCTGGCGGCAGTAGAATGGGAATATCACAAAATGGTACAACATGGAGCAGTACTGTGACATGGCAGTTTACCAGTGAAAGAAATGATACTTACTATTTTAGAGCACGCGATAATGCAGGTAATTATTCAGGCTGGTCAAGCAGCTTTAATATAAAATATGCAAAACTATATACAATTAGTTACAATGCAAATAATGGTTCTGGAGCACCAGGAAGTCAAACAAAGGTACACGACGTGGCTTTAACTCTTAGTAGTACTACACCGTCAAGATCTGGCTATAAATTTATGGGCTGGTCAACTAGTAGTAGTGACTCAACAGCAACATATTCAGCTGGAGGAACTTATACATCAAATAGTAATGCTACATTATATGCCGTATGGAAGAAACTTGATTCTATTAACGCTTCCAGATGTGGTTCAGGTAATAAGTATTACATTACGACATGTGATGATACAATTTGTAACTATAATAATTTGAATGGTTCTACGTCTTATGGAACAGTCGAAAGAAATACTATAAACGTTTGTACAATTACACCAACTATCAATGCACCATCATCAGCTGTGTGCTCTGGAAAACAAATAAGTTTAACTTGTAAAGCTTCTGGCGGTGTAAGTGTAATTGCTACAATCGTGGATAATGGCTATACGACTGGTGGATCGTCTGCAACAGCATATGCTACGCTTAATACTACAAGAACTGGTAATATTGCTACAACATTTATTTGTGAAACAAAATATGGTGATAAAACAACATCAACCCAATATTTTACAGTAAACAGCTGTAACACAGGTAGCAGTGGTAGTACGTGTACAAAGTCTGTTAGGTGTTCAAATGATGGTAATAGCGAAACAGCTTGTAAAACTTTATCAAAAAATGCAGGAGGAACATTCTATCATTATGGAAGAGGTACCTGTTATGCCTACTTCTGTAGTAAATGTCCTTCAAAATGGATAGAAATAAAAAGTACAGTGTAGGAGTTTATATGAAAAAGAAAAAAATACTTTTAATTATTATATTTTTGATAGGTATATTACTTTTAGCTTTTGGAATTATTCTGACTTTTTCACCTAACGAAAACAATAATAAAAATAATTCAGTTAATAAACATAGTGAATCTAAAACCGCTAAAAGATGGTATTATGTTAATTTTGAATTTTATGACGAAAATGACAATATTGCTGAAAAACCATTCGATATGGAAGATTTTTATCTTGATTTTTATACCGACAAAGTAGATGTTTGTTATGATAATGATAAGTGTTATACAACTTCCTATACCTTGAAAAATAATATTTTAATAATTGATGACTTTGACTATTTTTCCGGTAAATTTGAAGTTTCATATGAAAATAATATGATGCTTCTTAAAACTATTAATGAAGGAGTATATATTATATATTATTTTGGTAAACCAATTGAAGTAGAATGAAGACTTAATAAAAAATAACATTATTACCTTTTTTGAGTATTGACAAGTTCAATACTCTTTTTCTTATTTTTTCTTGACTGAAAACCATATATATAATATTATGAATATATGAACAAATAATCATATGAGAGGTGAATATGAAACTACATAGTAAAGAACTACTATATGGACTTAGTGAGTTCTATAAAATATTTGGAGATCAAACTAGATTAAGAATACTTGATGCCTTATTAAATAAACCATTATGCGTAAATGAAATAAGTGAACTACTTGATATGACACAATCAGCAATATCACATCAATTAAAAAACTTACGTGCATCAAATCTTGTAAAAACGGAGAAAATAGGTAAAAACGTTTACTATAGTATTAGTGATGAACATATAAAAATAATATTAAAATATGGATTAGAACACATATCGGAGGTAATGTAAATGAAAAAAATATTTAACGAAGACTTAACTAAAATAATTATAAGTATAATCTTATTTATAATTTCATTATTCTTACCAAGTACACTTAAATTAATTTTCTTAATACTAAGTTACATAATAATAAGTTATGAAATATATATAGAAGCCTTTGAAGAATTAAAAGAAAAAGAAATATTCAATGAAAACTTTCTTATGATACTAGCAACAATAGGAGCATTCGCAATAGGTAGTTATCAAGAAGCAGTAATGGTAATGTTACTATTTGAACTAGGTGAGTATTTATCAGATCTAGCAGTTGCGAATAGTAAAAAATCAATTACTAAGTTAATGGATCTACGTAGTGAAACAATTAATTTATTTAAAGATAATGAAATAGAAAAAGTATCAATAAAACAAGCTAAATTAGATGATATATTTGTAGTTTTACCAGGTGAAAAAGTAGCTTTAGATGGAATTGTTATAGATGGTACAAGTTATCTAGATACATCATCTTTAACTGGAGAATCAACTCCTAGAAAAGTAACTGTTAATGATTTAGTATTATCAGGTACTATTAATAAAGATTCAATATTAAAAGTAAAAGCAACATCAACATATAAAACTTCAACAGCAAGTAGAATAATTGATTTAATAGAAAATTCTAATAATAAGAAAACTGATACAGAAAACTTTATTCGTAAATTTTCTAAGATATATACTCCAATAGTAGTTTTACTAGCACTACTTATTATGATTATACCAAGTCTTCTATTTGGAAATTTTCAAACTTGGCTATATAGATCTTTAGTATTTTTAGTAACATCTTGTCCTTGTGCTTTAGTAATATCTGTACCATTAGGATACTTTTCTGGAATAGGAAAAGCTAGTAAAGAAGGAATTTTAATCAAAGGAAGTAGAGAACTAGAACGTCTTGCTAATGTTGATTATTTAGCACTAGATAAAACAGGAACAATAACTGAAGGTGTATTTGAAGTTACAAAAGTAGAAAGTGAAAACTTAAAAGAAAAAGAATTCATTCAATTAGTAGCGTCAGCTGAAGCTAATTCAATTCATCCTATTGCCAAAGCTATAGTTAACTACAATAAAGAAAAAGTTTTACCTTCAACTAATCATAAAGAGTATTCAGGAAAAGGTATATCTTCAACAATTGATAATAAAGAAGTATTACTTGGTAATAAAAAGTTAATGGACGAAAACAATATTAAAATACCTACAGAAACATCTTTAGGAACTATAATATATGTCGCTATTGATAATAAGTATGAAGGTTATATTGTAATATCAGATCGTATTAAAAAGAGTAGTTATAAGTTATCAGCATTAAAAGATGATTTCAAAGATATTATGATTTTATCAGGTGATAATGAAGATATAACTTCAGCTATTGCCAATGAAGTAAAAATAAAAACATATTATAATAATTTATTACCAGTAGACAAAGTAAATAAAATAAAAGAATATCAAAAACAAGGCTTAGTAATGTTCATTGGTGATGGTATTAATGACGCTCCAGTAATTAAAATATCTGATATAGGAGTATCCATGGGTAATCTTGGTTCTGATGCCGCAATAGAAGCAAGTGATATCGTTATTATGCAAGATGATTTATCAAAAGTAAAAACAGCATTAAATGTCTCAAAATTAACAAAGTACAAGGTAAAGACAAGTATCATTTTTGCTTTAATTGTAAAGTTCATTGTCTTAACTTTAGGTATCTTTGGTATAAGTACAATTTGGATGGCTGTCTTTGCCGATGTAGGTGTAACACTACTTACAGTCTTAAATGTTTTAACAATATTTTGGAAGAAGGTTTAAATGACTTTCTTTTTATGTTATAATTTTAAAAAAGGTAAGGAGAATATTGATGAGAAGAAGTATCGTAAGTGCAATTTTATTTGTAGTAGCTGGAATATTTTATCTTATTGCGGCAATGAAAGGAAATATTCCAATATATTATATTTTTAGTATTTTATTATTATTGTTTGGTGGACTTTACATTAAAAGAGCTTTTACTGAAAAGAAAGTAGAAGAGGAATCGAAAACAAAAAATAGCAAACTTAAAAACAATAAATTAAAAACTGTTGATATTAAAAATATAAAAGTAAATGAAGTGAAAAAAGATACAAATAAAGAAAAAAAGAGTAATAGTAAATCTAGTAAACAAAAATAATGGATGTATAATTTTTAGTGTGTGTAGAGTGTTTGACTCTATATGCACTTTTTTTC
>CAVKYO010000074.1:2488-9414 GCA_963660495.1 Acidaminococcus fermentans | reverse complement strand
TAAATTCAATACTTTGCCAGAATTTTTCTCTTAAAAAGTGTCAAAAACCCGAATATTAATTGAATCAAATGCTAAAATTAACAAACTAGAATTCATTAAAAAAGATATACCTATAACAAAGCCAAATAACAACAAACAAAATATATTTAATATATAAACATTAATTTCAAATATATAATACTTAACACTCTTCATTTTTCTACCTCCGTATAATTTAAGTATAACACAAAAAACAGTTTGATTTACAATTAATAATTTTTTTATTAAAAATAACAAAACTATTGATTAAAAACTAAATATATGATAAATTCTCATATTTGACACTTTTTTAAGTAAAAAACTCCTTAACCCTTATTTTTTCAAGGGTTTAGAGAGTTTTTTTCTTTTTCTAAAAATGCGTAAGTTTTTATCTTTTTGTTGTTGAAAAAATTTTTTTTAAATTTTTTTCATTTATAACTTCATAATCAGTTCTAAAATTGTATACTTCATGTAATTTATCTGTTAAATTTGTTCGTGTATAATTAGGACTATAATATCCTGTGTTTTCTAATTTAAGATCCATAGCCTTTAATGTGTCTATTATTTCATATGCTGTATACTCATTATTTAATTTTTTTTCAAGATATCTGAATATTAATAATGCAAGAAAACAAGTTAAAAAATGTGCTTTAATTCTGTCATCTCTTGATAAATAAACAGGTCTAGATTTAAATTCGCTTTTCATGATTCTAAAGCTTTCTTCTATCTCCCATCTATTGTGATTTGTTTTTATAATAGAGTTTACATCGTCTTCTAAATTTGTACATACAGCATATAGACCATCATATTTTGATTCTTCAGTAATTTTTTCTTCGTTAATATTGTAGTGATTTTCTTCTGCGACTTCTCCTTGTGATGTTGTAGCTATTGTTTCAATAAAACGTTTGTAATCGTTTTGTTTTGCTTTTCCTATTTTTTTAGGATTACTTTCTATAAGTTTTCTTGCTCTATCTAGTTGTTTTTCTCTAATATTTTTTTGATATTCTTGATATTTTACAGAGTAGGTAACAATTAATCTTTGTTCAAGTCCATCTTCTTTGATCCATCTTTCTTTATAAAACGTTTTGTCTTTATATTTACTGATTAAATTTTCATCTTCTCTCAATTTCGAAATATTGTATTTTTTATCATTTCCAAATAGTTTCCAACCTTTTGTTAAATCAAGACACCAATCTTTTAAAGGACCCTTTAATTTTTTTATTGATTGTGTTGTAATAAAACCTCTTGAATTAATATTATTAAATTTTCTGTTTGCATTTGATGCAAGACCTGCATCAGTGCAAACAACAAATTTTGATGTTTTAAAATCTTTTATAATTTTTTTCTCTAGAGGTTTTAAAGTTGTTTGTTCATTGGTGTTTCCTGGTGTTATATCAAAAGCAAGTGGTAGTCCATCTCCATCCATAAATAATCCCATTTGAACGATTGGATTAGGTCTATTTTCTTTTGATTTTCCATATTGTTTAAGCCCATCTTCTTCCTCAATTTCAAAAAAGAAATTAGTACAGTCATAATATAAAACTTTATTATTTCTTTTAATATATTTTTCACTATTTTTATAAACCTCAGATTGAATAAAATCCATTTCTTTAGCTATTACTTCTAATGCTCTGATTATGTGTTGATATTCAAAATTAGGTTTTTCAATAAATTTTTTTGATAGTTCAAGTGTTTTTAATTTTGAACTAGGGTATATTATTCTTGAATAAATTAATGTTGATAATATAGAATTAAGCTCAAATTTAAATTGATATTTATTTGTAATCTCATTACATATGGAATCTAATTTTAAACTGTAATAAATTTTTTGAAGAAATAAATAACCAACGTTGTATGAATTAATTTTATCTAAGTCAATCAATCTGTTTTCATATTTTTTGATTATTACTGGTAATTCCTTATTCTTATTCTCTTTATTTAATTTTTCAACATATTTTTTAAGCCATACAATTGGATCTTCGTCACCAGCACGTAGTTTTAATTTTTCATAATTACCAATATTTTCATATACTTGAGTTGTTCTTTTTCCGTTTTTTATAATATCTTGTATGATGGAATAATGTTCATAATTTTTGGATTTAGTTTTATTGATACGCATTGCATCACCTACCTTATAAAGTAATTATACACCTTACGAGCAACTTACGCAAGTAAAAATGAAAAAAATTGACAAAAAAATTCAATAAATTCAATACTTTGCCAGAATTTTTCTCTTAAAAAGTGTCAAAAAACCGAGAAATTGCTAAGTATTTAAGGGAAGAGAATGTTAAATTTAATTTTCTTAATGATGGTAGTTTTAATTCTATTATTGGTAAGGGTAGTGGTAGTGGTGTTATTTTTGGTAGTTCTGGTGGAGTTATGGAAGCTACGATGAGAGAGGTTTATAGGTTATTAACTGGTAGAAGGCCTTCTAGAAGATTACTTAATTTTAAGGAGGTTCGAGGGCTTGATAATGTTAAGGAGGCTAATATTAAGATTAGGGGTATTAGTATTAAAGTAGCTTGTATTAATGGAACTGGGGATGCTAGAAAGGTTATTGAAAAAATTAAAAAGGGAGAAGTGTATTATGATTTTATTGAGGTTATGGCTTGTGAAGGTGGATGTATCTCTGGAGGTGGACAACCTAGGGTATATCCTAATACTAATAGTTTGAAGATGGCTAGAATGAGTGGTCTTTATAATTCTGATAAGAAAATGAAAATTAGATGTGCTTCTTTAAATAGTGATATTGTGAATATTTATAAAAGTTTTCTTGGTGATAGAGGTGGTAGTATTTGTGAAAAGTATCTACATAGGAGCTATAATAATATTAATAAAAATAAGTAGTTTTTTGTAATTAGTACTTGCTTTTAAATTGTTTTTTATATATAATTGATTTTGTTATATGAAGGAGGAGATGTAATTAATGGAAAAAGTATATATATTTGGACATAGAAATCCTGATACTGATAGTGTTACTGCTGCAATTACGTTATCTTATTTAAAGAATAAGCTTGGTATGAATACTACTGCTGCGGTACTTAGTTCTATTAATTTGGAATCTAAGTATGCTCTTCAGTATTTTAATACACCTGAACCTATATTTTTAAATGATGTTAATATTAAGATTAAGGATTTACGTTATACTAAGAATTATACTATAAGAGAAAATGAATCTATTTATAATGCTTATTTTAGAATGAGTAAGGTTGGTATTAGTAAAATACCTGTTGTTGATAAGAATAGGAATTTACTTGGTATTGTTAGTATGAAAGATATTGCTAAAGATCAATTTTCTTTTAATTATAGTAATGTTTGTGCTTCTTATGATAATATATGTGAGGTTATTAAAGGTAAAGAAGTACTTAGATTTGATGAAGAGATTATTGGTAATTTAAGAGTGGCTGCTTATAAAAGTTCCACTATTATGGAATCTGTTAAACTTGATGATAGAGATGTCTTAATTCTTGGTGACAGACATAGTGTTATTGAGTATGCTGTTAATTCTTCAGTTAAACTTATTGTTATCACTGGCGGTGGTGAAGTTAAAGAAGAACATCTTGCTATTGCTAGAAAAAATAAGGTTAATGTTATTTATACTACATTTACTACTTTAGAGACTACTAAGATATTTAGTTTATGTAATAATGTTACTACGATACTAAATACTGATAAGGTATTATGTGTTAATGAAAATGATGATATTAATGATTTTATTAAGCTTGCTAATAAGACTAGATATAGTTATTATCCTGTTCTTAATAAGAATGATAAATGCATGGGTATTCTTAGGTTTTCTGATGTTGGTCTTAGTAATAAGAAGAAGGTTATATTAGTTGACCATAATTCTTATGAACAAAGTGCTATTGGTCTTGAGGATGCTAATATTTTGGAAATTATAGATCATCATAATATTGGTACTGTTGGTACTAATATGCCTATTAGTTTTAGGAATATGCCTGTTGGTAGTACTAATACTATTATTTATACTTTATATAAAGAGAATAGGGTTGATATACCTAAGAACATAGCAGGTCTTATGCTTTCTGGTATATTATCTGATACACTTATTCTTACTAGTCCTACTACTACGGATCTTGATAGAGATGCCGCTAGGGAACTTGGTAAGATTGCAGAAGTTGATTATAAGGTATATGGTTATGATATGATTAGAGCAGGTTCTTCTTTAGAGGGTATGACTATGGAACAAGTTCTATATAAGGATTATAAGACTTATACTATAAAGAATGCTAAGGTAGGTCTTGGACAAGTTATTACTACGGATATTAAGGATGTTCTTGATAAGAAGGATGAGTATATTGAACTTCTTAATAAGGTATGTGAGCATAATGATTATTTATATGTTTGTTTATTTGTAACAGATATACTTAAAAATGGTACTTATGTTTTATATAGTGATAGAGCTAAAGAGCCATTGCAAGCTGGATTTAATATTGATAATATTAAACAAGGTATTTTCTTAAGAAGTGTTGTCTCTAGAAAGAAACAAATTCTTCCTGTTCTTATGGGGGACTCTGAATAAAATAAAGATATCAACAGTTTTGTTGATATCTTTTTATGGTTATTTTGGATTTCTTGGTTGTTTTTTTTGTAGTGGTTTGTTATAATATGGTATGAAAGAGGTGAAATAATGAAAATATTATCTGTAAATGCTGGAAGTAGTTCTTTAAAATTTCAGTTATATGAAATGCCTGAAGAGGATGTTCTTATTTCTGGTGTATTTGAAAGAATTGGTATAGATAATAGTTTTTATACTATTAAATTAAATGGTGAAAAGACTAAAAAGGAGGCTG
Source organism: Acidaminococcus fermentans (assembly GCA_963660495.1). Lineage (GTDB taxonomy): Bacteria > Bacillota_I > Bacilli_A > RF39 > UBA660 > CAG-877. The sequence goes on along the minus strand of CAVKYO010000074.1, from coordinate 4,582 downwards.
TTTTAAAGAATCATAAGGATGCTTTTGAGATATTAGTTAAGGAACTTATTGATAATAAGGTTATTTCTTCTTGTGAGGAGATTAAGGCTGTTGGTCATAGGACTGTTCAAGGTGGTGAGAAATATGATCACACTGTTGTTATTGATGAGGATGTTATTAATGATATGATAAAGTATAAACCTTTAGCTCCACTGCATAACCCTGCTTCTATTACTGGTATTGAAGCTAGTAAAGAGGTATTTCCAAATGCTCTTCAAACAGCTGTGTTTGATACTGCATTTCATGCTACTATGGATAAAGTAAATTATATTTATCCTGTTCCATATGAGTGGTATACTGAATATGGTGTTAGAAAATATGGTATGCATGGTACTAGTCATAGGTATGTTTCTAAGAGAATGAATGAAATATTGGATAGAGATGATACTCGTATTATTACTTGTCATATTGGTAATGGTGGTAGTATTTCTGCGGTAGTAGATGGTAAATGTATTGATACTTCAATGGGTCTTACTCCTAATGCTGGTATTATGATGGGTTCTAGATGTGGGGATATAGACTCGAGTATTATTCCTTATATCATGGGACAAACTGGTATGAGTGCTGAAGAGATGGATACTGTTTTAAATAAAAAGAGTGGTTTACTTGGTGTTAGTGGTGTTAGTAGTGATTCTAGGGATATAGAAGATGGTATTAATAATGGTGATGAAAGATGTAAGTTAGCTCAAAAAATGTATGTTAATAGAATTGTTAACTATATTGCTATGTACTATGTTGAAATGGGTGGAGCTGATGCTATTGTATTTACTGCTGGGGTTGGTGAAAATTCTATTAGTACTAGACGTCAAATTGTTGATAAACTTGGTGCTTTGGGTATTAAGTTAGATGAAGAGAGTAATAATGTAAGAGGAGAAGAGAAGAGGATTTCTACTGATGATTCTAAAGTTCCTGTTTATGTTATTCCTACTGATGAGGAACTTATGATTGCTAGAGATACTTATTCAATATTATTACAAGGATAGTTTATGAATAGTTATAAACAAATATTTAAAACAATTAAAAAATATAATACTATTGTTATTGCTAGACATATAGGAGCGGATCCTGATGCTTTGGGTTCACAGTTTGCACTTAAAGAAATTATTTTGAGTTTATTTCCTGATAAAAATGTATATGCTGTTGGTAATCCCGCTAGTAGATTTAAATTTTTTGGTTGTAGTGATAAGATAGATAATATTGATACTACTAAGGGATTGTGTATTGTTCTTGATACTCCTGATATTAAGAGAATTGATGGTGCTAATCTTAATAATTTTGAGTATGTTATTAAAATAGATCATCATCCTTTTATTGATAAATATGGTAATATTGAATATATTGATGATAATGCTTGTAGTACTTGTCAATTACTTTTGGAATTTGCTTTTACTAATAAGATTAATTTAAATAAAGAAATTGGTGAGAGATTATATCTTGGTATCGTAGGTGACACTGATAGATTCTTACATGATTATACTTCTTCTAAAACTTTTGGTTTAGTAAATAGACTTATTGAGGAAAGTGGTATTGATTTTACTTCTTTATATAAGATTCTTTATCAAAGACCAATAGTAGAGATTAGATTTGAGGGATATATTTATCAAAATATTACTTTAACTGATAATGGAGTGGCATATATTAAAATTACTGATAAGGTTATGAAAGAATATGGTGTTGATAGTGCCGCTGCGGGAAATATGATTAATGATTTGAAATTTGTAAATGAAATTATTGTGTGGGTATTTTTATCTGAGGATATTAAGTCTGGTCTTATTAGGGCTAATATTAGGTCTGTTGGTCCTTATGTTAATGATTTGGCTAGTAGGTTTGGTGGTGGTGGTCACAAGTATGCATCTGGTGTTAAACTTAAAACTTGGGAAGATGCTGATAAGCTTATTAATGCTTTGGATGAACTAACACTTGATTATAAGAAAATTGGTTAAACGTTATGTTTGACTTTTTTTTGTTATTATGATAGAATATTAATCCATCAAGAACTTTTATATTCTAAAGGGGGTATTTCTTATGGTTGATATTAATGATGTTGTTTTAAAG
>CAVKYO010000074.1:1060-2478 GCA_963660495.1 Acidaminococcus fermentans | reverse complement strand
AAGATTAAGAAATTTGGTAATTTTGAGTATAAGGATTATTATTCTTTATGTAGTGAATATGGTAGAGATATTGTTCTTAAGGCTTTTAGTGTTATTTTTAATAGTTGTAATGAAAATGAATTAGATTATATTAAGAAAAAGTATTATATTCCTTTGCTAGAAGAGGATTTGGAAAAAGAGAGGATATGTAAGTCTTCTTGCTTTAAAATTATAGATAAGTATGGAGAAGATAATATTATTCATTATTTTAAAAATTTACTTATATTTAGTAATAATTCTGAAGAGATTAAAAATAAATATATTTTGTTTTATAGTTATATTGGTAATGATATAGAGCATAATGAAGAAGAATTGGTAGTTATGAAAGAGGGATGTCTTAATTCTGATCCTGTTAGACAATATCTTAATGATATTAGTAATTATCATTTGTTTTCTCCTGAAGAGGAAAAAATGGAATTTGATATACTTAATATGTGTAAAAGTAATATGAATATTTCTTATTTATGTATTCCTAAGGTAGAACAGAAGCTTAATAGGAATGCTAAGGTTGAATATGTTATGTATTTGGTATTTAATTCTTTTGATAGGGTTTTGTTATCTATTTGTGATGTTAAACAAATTAAGAAGTTAAGTGAGATAAGTAAATCCATGAAAGATTCTGATAAGAAATTATTTAATAATTATTTAAAGGTATATAGAAGTTATTTTTTGAATAGTGATAATAAATTAGATTCTAGGTTTATTTGTGAAAAGATTGGTATTAATATTGTTAATGATTTATATACAGAGGAATATTTAAGTAATGAATTTGATAATATTTTATTATATATTAGGACTAAAAATAAAATTATTGAGGCTAATTTGAAATTAGTTGCTAATATTGCTAAGAAATATGCTTGGGGTTGTAATTCTCTTAATTATCTTGATTTAATTAGTGAGGGAAATATTGGTTTAATAAGGGCTGTTGATAGGTTTGATATTTCTATGGGATTTAAGTTTTCTACTTATGCTACATGGTGGATTAAACAATCTATTTCTAGGTCTATTCCTGATAAGGATTTGCTTGTTAGACTTCCAGTACATGCTTATGAGGATGTTAAAAAAATTAAGTCTATTATTAGTAAATTAGAGGCTAATAACTGTAAAGTTACTAATGATATGATTGCGGAGAATACTGGTTTTTCAGTTGAGAAAGTATATGAAATTAGGAAGATTATTCAAAATGGTAATGGGGTTTCTTTAAATATGAATGTTGGAGATGATGATGATACTTCTCTTGGTGATTTTATTGCTTCTGATGAGTTAAGTCCTGAGATTATTTATCAAAGTACTGAACTTAAGGAATCTCTTTATAAGGCTTTGAGTACTTTAACTGAAAAGGAAAGAAATGTTTTATATTATAGATTTGGTCTTGATAA
>CAVKYO010000074.1:0-1050 GCA_963660495.1 Acidaminococcus fermentans | reverse complement strand
GAATTAGACAAATAGAGGGTAAGGCTTTGAGAAAACTTAGACATCCTTCTAGAAGTCAGATGATTTATGATTATTTGCGTGATAATTAATAGACTTTTCTTTATAAATTTGGTACAATTATCTTGGTGATGGCGATGGAAGTTTGTAATAGTCCTGATATACTTAGGGTAATTTATTTTATTAAAATTTTAATTAATGCTATAATGGTATTTGTTCCTATTGGGCTTATTGTCTATGGAATTATTGATATTTCTAGGGCTACTATTGGAAATAATGATGGGGAACAGAAGAAAAATTTTAAGATTTTCTTTAAGAGAATTATTTATGCTGTACTTGTTTTTGCTGTTATATGGATAGTTAATTTGTTTATGAATTTGATTAGTGGTTTAACTGGAAATGTTAGTATTACTTCTTGCTGGACTAATGCTAATAAGGATAAGATTGAAGAACTTCAAAAAGAGAAAGATGCTTTAGATAAGATTGAAGAAGATAAGAAGAAAAATAATTCTTCTAATGGTAGTAGTAGTAAAAATAGTGGGAATAGTGATAGTTCTTCATCTAGTTCTAATAGTTCTTCTAGTGGGGATAATACTTCTAATAGTGGTAGATATGTTATTTTAGTTGGTGATTCTAGATTTCGTGGTATGTGTGATTATGTTACACTTGATAGTAATACTAGTTGCATAGCAGAAGTTGGTATGGGATATAATTGGGTTTCTTCTAGTAGTATTGTATCTAAGATTGATAGTCTTATTAAGGCTAATCCTAATAGTTATGTTGTGTTTAATTTAGGGGTTAATGATTATAATAATTATAATAGTTATGCTAAGTATTATAATAATTTTGCTAGTAAATATTCTAATGTTAAGGTAGTTGTTGTATCTGTTAATCCTATTGATGATAATAAGGCTAAGAATGGGTATTCTGCTAGAAATAGTGGTGTTATTACTTTTAATAGTAAAATTAAGTCTTTACTTAATAATAATATTTCTTACTGTGATACTTATTCTAAAATTATAGATAACTTTGAGACTAGTGATGGTATTCATT
>CAVKYO010000073.1:0-9502 GCA_963660495.1 Acidaminococcus fermentans | reverse complement strand
ATTTATTATAAACTCAACTTTCTTAACTTTCTCCCCCAAAACTCTTTACACTAACAGAACAGATATCATCCATTCTCTAACTATTTCTAATTTTTTGAACATAATTATTTATTTTTGTAGGCCAAGAACTTCCTTCTGCATACTTAGGAGCAATTTTTTCAACTGTGTCTAATCCTTGACTATAATAATTTTTATATAAGTTATTAACAAAACCAGTAATACCTTCTTCCAAAGTATTAAATTTTTTATAACTACCATTATTACATCCAGGAGAACCTTTTTGTCCGCCAACATTAAAACAACTTCTCGCTAAATTTGAACATCTACTTCCACAACCTGTTTCATGTAACATTATAGCAGTCGCAACATAAGGATCAATTCCAAGTTCAAGACATTTAGACGCTATAAAGTAACCCTGTCCCGCTAATATATCTGTACCTAAATTTCTATCTAACTTTGCCGCTAACTCTTCTATTGTTAAACCATCAAACACTTCAATTCTAGGTGGAACAATAACAGAAGCTGGTGCTGTTTCCATTTCAATAGCTGTAATAGAAGCATTATCTTCACGACAATCAGTATCTTCACAAGCTAAAGAATTAGAAGTCGCAGTTATATTATTTGTATTTATTTCATTATATGAAAGATCATCATTAATCTTATAAGCATTTTCTTGTAATTTTATTCCCAATGAAACCATTAAAACAGATATTATTAGTAATACAACACTAATAATTTTTGTTTTTCTCATTAAAATTCACCTCGACATTAAATAATATCAATGTATAAATTTTACAATATTATACATAAAAAGTCAAATTTAGCTCCTCAACTATGAATCTTAAAAGTATTAGGTGCGTATTTATAAACAAGTTTTAAAGCAACAAAGATATAAATAATTGTAAGTATAATTCCTAATACAGAAAAGTATACAGAAGATAATACCAGGTCAGATAAAAGATATGATAAAACAAGAGTAATAAGCGAAACAAAAGTATAAGAAACACTTTTTATTTGTAAATTTTTATCATATGGCTGCAACAAATAATAAATAACCAAGTAATGTACAGAAAAAAATATACTAAGTATAACAATAAAACCAACAATCATAATAGCTTCTAAAGATATAGAGTCAATCACACAAAGTAATATTAAACAACCAAAAGCAATAACAATAGCAGGTAACAAATTAATCTTTATCAAAAGACCAAGTCTTTTCTTAAATAATCCAAGTATAACATCAGGATTCCTATAAAAATTATATCTAAGCATAGCGTGATCGCAATTATAAAACATAGCCTGAGTTACAATGGAACCTCTATTAAAAAGATACATAATTAATACAAACCAACCAAGCCTATTAAATAAAAATGTCTCGATCTGACTACTAAGATTCTTATCGTTGCAAGCTAAAATACTTAAAACAATAATTACTAACGCTGAAATTATACTTAAATTTCTAGCACTTCTCACTAGTATTTCTTTATGTCTTTCAAAAAATATAGTATTAAATAAATCATACCCTTTTTTATTCTTTAATTTACGACTATCAATATCTTTATCTTTTTCTTTTATTTGAACCATTTCACTTCTAGCATACAAATTACCATTATTACTACTAATACTAGCTTCATAATTATTAATTTTCTTATAAATAAGTTTATAATCTTTAACACTCATTAAATATTTATAACAAAAGACACTAGCTATTAAAAATATAAATAAAGTACAATAAATTACCGCATCAGGTACAAAAATATTAAAAAATGATAAACTACCTATCGCAAAAAATACACCAATAACAACAAGGGTATGTCTATAATCAGCAGTAAACATAATTCCATATTTCTTATAATAATAAACACTAAATGCATCTCCTACAATTCTAGCAGTTGTACTAAATAAAACAAGCAACAAGGCATCAATAACAGAATAATTTAAAAATTTAGAAAATACTAAAAAACCTAAACAATTCAATATAAATGATAAAAACAAATTCCATAAAAGTGAAGCTTTCATATACTTTTTAGCATCCATATTAAATAGTATTAATGAAAAGTACTTTTTCTTACTTGTACTTAAAATACAATAATTAACAACCATACCTATAAAAGTAAAAATAAAATAAATAAATATAAAAGTATCAGTAACATTATTCTTATTAATTAAAGTAGAAATATAATATATAACAAAGAAATAAAGTAATTTAAAAAATATAGCTTTACATAAAGATATAAAGACACTAAACAATCTAATAATTTTTTTTAATCTATCATTTTTATAAGCATTATCACCTATAATTTTTTTTAATATAGGTAATTTTTTAAATATATAAATATATGAATTAATAGAATATGTTAAATCAATCTTTAAAGCCGTCTTCAAAGTATTAATCATTTTTCTTATCCTTCAAACTATTAATAATTTTATCTTTATAATTTTTTGCATTTAAATTACTCTTCTTTATAAGTTCTAATTTACCATTACTTAATATAATAATTTCATCACACAAATCCATTGCTATTTCTAAAATATGTGTTGAAAATATAATAACATGTTTATTTTTTAATGATTTAAATAACTTTTTCATCTCATCTTGGACAACAACATCTAATGAAGTCAATGGTTCATCTAATAAAATAACCTTAGGATGAGCAATAACATTTATAAGTATTTGCATCTTATTTTTCATACCATGGGAATAATCTTTCAATAACTTGTCTTGATCTTCTTTGCTTATTTTAACCAAGGAAAAATAGTCATCAACTGTTTTATCTTTATCTATTTTATCTTTATTTATTTCCATAAAAAATTCTAAAAATTCTCTAGCTGTTAAAAATTCTGGCACTATAGGAGTCGATACAACATAGCCAATATCATTGGTAGATAAGCTATTCTTACCATACTCATCTTCAAGATAAAAAGTACCGGAGTCAATATCAATATCAGAGTTTAATGAATTAAAAAATGTCGTTTTACCAGCACCATTACGGCCAAGAAGACCATAGATCTTACCAGATTCAAATGAAAAATCTATATTATCTAAAACTACCTTCCCACCATAACTTTTCTTTAAATTACTAACTTCAAGCTTCATCAACTTCACCTCACAAAATATTATAACAAGAAAAAAGAATAAATACTATTCATTTATTCTCTAAAAGAAAACAGGAGTAAAGAAAAAGATGATTTTGAGTTATAAGCATAACTTTAGAATCATCTTTTTTAAATATGATAAAATATTAACTTTGCTTCTACTAAGTTTGCTGGATTATCTGGATTTTTAATTTTAATATCTTCCGTTGTTAAAAAAGGATTATTTTCAATTAAATTTCTATCCTCTTTACCAAAAGAATTATATTTTTCTTTCCTCATTATTAAAAATACATTCATTTCATTGTCTTCATTATAATATTTATCCATTACATAATTAAAAACTTTTTTTGGATTTTCAATATGCCACATACCTCTAATCCTCAAATCAGTTATTCCAAGCGGATCTACTTTTTTTAATTTCCCTATTTCATTTGTATGAATAAATTCAATTCCATTTATTTCTTCAACTCCAGTTTTAATTTTACTTTTAATCCTTGAATATATTTCATCAGTTGCGGAATAGCAATCGCCATAAACTATAGTTAAATATTTTAATTTGTTTTTATTAACATTACCGACAAAATATATTAAATCCTTTTCGGTCCATCCTCCAATATCATCTTCACAATGTTTACATGCATTAGTAATCATTGTTGAATCACTATATATTTTTTGTTTTGGATGTGAAATATTTAGTGGAAGTGAAGTAAAGCCTTCAATTTTCTTAACTTCGATTGCATCTCCACCTCTTATAATAATATCAGGTGGATTGCTTGCATTTCCTAAATATGAAAATATTTCATTATATTTTTCTAGTGCTTCTTCATCACTAAAACTAAATGAATTACAAAAAAATATCCTTAACAAATACCTCTAGAGCATCTCCCATAATATTCGCTCTATTATTCCTTAACAATTCATTAGAACCATAGAATGTCATGTTATTCATTGCTTTTAATATATTACTATTCATTAACTAAACCCTCCAAGCTATTTTTTATTTGTCCTGCAACAGCTTTTGCAAGATTCACTGGCACAGCATTACCAATCATTTTATATGCAGTAGCTACATCATTATAGTAAAATATAAAATCGTCTGGGAATGTTTGAATTCTTGCACATTCTCTAACAGATAATCTTCTATATAAATCTTCTTTTCCAGGTTCAAATATTCTTTTGTTTTTTTCAACTTGAATCATTTTCGGTGCTTGTGGATGCAAAGGTGCATGCCTTCCACTGCTTGAATAGTAAAGGATGGTTCATCCCAACTCCTGACTCTATTTCTAGACATATATATAGTTGAAAATGAACCTGTCATATATTCATGATTTGGGAATTTACATTTATCACCATTTGTTTTATTCTTTTCTAAAGTAGGAATTGCGTTATCTTTCAAATCATATATAGTATCTTTTAATGTGGGTTTATGACTAAATGGTTCAGGGAATTTAAAATCAACTTTTAAATCTTTTCTAAATCCAACATAAAAAACCCTTAATCTATCTTGTGGAACATTATAATCATTTGCATTTAATAATTGTATATGCATTTCATTTCAAATAGTTTAATGAAATTATCTACAGCTTCTTGATGTCTTTTAGATAACATTCCAGATACATTTTCAGCAACAAAGAATTTTGGCCTTTTATCTTTTAATATTCTTATAAAATCATAAAATAGTTGTCCCCTTGAATCATTTATTCCCTTTAAAGAACCAGCTTCACTCCAACTTTGGCAAGGAGGTCCACCAATTATACCATCACAATCTGGTAATTCACTTGAATCTATTTTTCTAATATCTCTATGATCTAAAGGTGTAGTATGATTTTTTTCATAAGTCTCCCAAATTGATTTATCATATTCATTTGCATATACTATTTCAAACCCTGCTTTTTCAAATCCTAAATCCAAGCCACCGGCACCTGCAAATAAACTTAATATTTTAAACTTTTTCTTTTTCGGCATTTTCTCCTCCTTATAATTTTTTCATATTTATTATACCATAGATTTTCAATAATTAATGAGATAGATAGATTTTGTTTTAAATTTTCATTTCACATTTTTACACTATCTTTAGTCATTTTTTATCGTGAAATAATTTTTTAGTATTGCGAAGAAAAAAGTAGATAATTTTATCTATCAAATTTTATCTACTTTTTATTACATAATTATTTTTACTTTTTTTATGTTCTCTAATCATTTAATCCTTTTTTAAAATTTTCTTGATAAAGATATGAGTCGCTGCACATCTCTTCTATACCAAGCTCTGCTTTCCAACCTAATTCTTCATATGCCTTAGTAGGATCTGCATAACAAGCATCTATATCACCTGGACGTCTACCAACAATTTTATAAGGAACTTTTACATTATTAACTTTTTCATATGTTGTAACTAAATCTAAAACACTATAACCAGTACCCGTACCAAGATTATAATATTTAACACCAGGTTCTTCCATAGCTTTTTCAATAGCTTTTAAATGACCCTTAGCTAAGTCAACTACGTGAATATAATCTCTAACTCCTGTACCATCATGAGTATTATAATCATTACCAAATACATTTAAACACTCCAATTCACCAGCAGCAACCTTAACAATATAAGGCATTAAGTTATTAGGAATACCTTTAGGATCTTCACCAAGAATACCAGAACTATGTGCTCCAATTGGATTAAAGTAACGCAAAATTATTACAGAAAATTTATCATCTGAAATACTAACATCTTTTAAAATTCCTTCATTATAAAGCTTAGTAGAACCATATGGATTAGTTGTAGATAAAGGAAAGTCTTCTTTGATAGGTAAAGTTTTAGGTGAACCATAAACTGTTGCACTAGAAGAAAATACAAATGCATTAACTTTATGTCTTTTCATAACCTTACAAAGCTTAATAGTAGAAGTTAAGTTATTTTCATAATAATTTAATGGTAACTTAACAGATTCACCAACTGCTTTATATGCCGCAAAATGAATAACAGCATCTATCTTATTTTCAGAAAAAATCTTTTCTAAAGCTTCTTCATCGCAAACATCATTCTCATAAAACTTAAAAGTCTTACCAGTAATCTTCTCTATCCTATCTTTAACACTAATATCTGAGTTATATAAATTATCAACAATAACAATATCATAACCAGCATCAAGTAATTCAACACAAGTATGACTACCAATATAGCCTAAACCACCAGTAACTAAAATATTCATTATAAAACACCTCCAAATAAATAATTATATTCTTCTAATGCTAAAAGCATTTCCCTTCCTATACTCTCATCTATTGTACCATTTTCCAAACAATTATGCAAAAAATGTTCCAAGTCATCTATATGTACATAAAAAAGTCCAAATTCAGACTGTTTCTCAAGTTCATCATAATTAGTTTCTTCCAAATTAGGAGTATCATCACTTAATACCCTATAATAAAATATTCTATTACATACATTTTTATCAGAGCCAAAATACTTTTTAGCATAAGTAACAATTTCCATAAAAGGACCAGATACAGACTTTATCCCAATACCAGTTTCTTCTTTTATTTCACGTATTAAAGCCATTTCCTTATCTTCCTCAAGTTCAACATGTCCTCCCGGAAACTGATAAGTGTTATTATTAAAAGCTATCAAAACCTCATTTCTACTATTAACAACAAGTCCTTTAACTCTAATAACTTCATAATCTAAATCTTCAATTTCTAAATTATCATCATTTATAAATATTTTCTTCATATAACTCCCTTCTAGTAAACATATCTCTCCCAGTATTCAACAACTTCAGGAGTAACAGTATTAAAATAAGTTTCTATTATTTTTGATAAATATTCAGACTTCTTCCATATTGGATAATTATGTGAATCAAAGCAACTATACCTAGTACTAGCTGTCATATATTCAAATGTAGAAGCCATATCTTCACTTTGACTAACTTGTGCATAATTATTAACAAAGTAAGAAGATGGTATATTAGTAATACTATAAGAATAATTTCTATTCTCACTACCATATGAAAAGTCCGTTGGATTAAAACTATTCCAAGAAGTAAATTTACCTCCAGATCTTTCGATATAGTACTCTATCGCATGTAAAGCTTCATGATGAAAACTCTCACCAAAAGGAAAATCCATCGCTATAGAAATATTGATTCTTTTAAATGAAGCATCAGTAACACCTGTAACATTATTAGCACTATAGTTTTTTATAAGATAAACGTTTAATGTTATATTTTTATTTAAAAATTCTTGAAAAAATCCTGTCGGATACTCAGCTAAAGTAGCATTAAGTTGTGCTAAAGCTGAAGAAACAGATGAATCAGGTAAAACAGTAGTACTCATATTACCAACAGAATAACCTGAAGTTTCACTACCATAGAAAACATTAACTCCATAAGTATCTTCAATATTCTTTCTAAAAACCAAGTTTTGATCAACTACAGGTTCAGTAGACGGTGCAGGATTTGTATTTGTACCTGATGACGTATTACCAGACGTATCACTAGATGATGTAGTTGTGTCACTAGGAACAACAGTAGTACTAGATGAACTAGAAGAACTAGAATTAGTATTTGCATTTGAATTAGAACTTGAGTTTGAACTAGTATTTGAGTTAGAATTATTTGCCTCAGTAATTGTACTATTAGTCGTATTAGAATCATTATTATCAGTATCACTAGTAGTAGCTGGTGGCTTACCATCATTAGTAGTAATTATAACATTATTATTATCTTGAGTAGTAACACCAGTTACCGGGTCAATAATAGGCTTAGTCTCTTTAAAATTCAAATAAAAACCAGAGCCAATTAAAATAACTGAACAAAAAATCATAACTTTAGCCAAAATAATAAGTGATTTATTACTCATACAGTTCAATCCTCCATATAATTTGATTATAGCAAACACCATCAAAAAAAGCCAGCAAAAGCCAACTCTTTACAACAACATAAGTAAACTCTAATTACTATTTTTATTTAATTCACTAATCTTTGCATATAAAGCTTGTGCTTCCTGCATCTTACCTTCTTTATATAAAAGACTAGCTTGTGCCATAAGAGACTCTATTTGAGATTGTACACTATTATTAGAGATACTCACTCCCTCTGCAATACCAAAGTCTAAAGCTGATTTTTGTAAATCCTTAGAAGCTCTAAGTTTAGTCATTTGCTTTTGACTAACTAAAATAGCTTTAACACGGTCAGATTTCATCTTTAAAATTCTCATCTTAACATTATTATTAATAGTAGAATTATTTACTAATCCATTATTACCTTCATTAGAATTTCCTTCTTCTACTCCTATATTAACATTCTTAAATATATCTGAAAAAGTATTCTTATTCTCTAAAGCTACATCAGTAGTTACTGCTGGTACTTGAGGAATAACTTCATTAGAAACAGTAGTTTCATTACCTGAAGTAAAAGGATTAACAGAAGTATTCATCATATCATTTGTATTATTTGAAGTATCAATATTCTTATCCAAATTATTATCTTTTCCTGTATTAATATTTATAAAAGATAAAGGTGTAGTCTTAACATCAATATTATTAAAATCTATAAAAGTACCTATATCTTTATTATTATCACTAACTTTCTCATCATTAGTTTCTATATCATTATTAGCTTTATCAACAGGAATAACTGAATCTACTAACGTCTTATTAACTTCATCCGTCTTAGTACCATCATCTTGAATAGTAGAACCAGTATCTATCTTTTCAACTACATTAATAACCTCATCTTTTTCCTCTGATACTTTGTTTTTTTCATCATCAACTGGCACAACATCTTTTTTATCATTACCAATGTTTTCATCATCAATTGTCTGAGCAAAATTATTATTAGAAGGAATTGCATGATTAAATCCAAGTAACTCATCAACTTTTTCAAATTGTGAAAACAATGTATTTAAATTTTCTATTTGATTAGAAGCATCTACAATCATACGTATATATACTTCTCTATCATCCATATTTTTAATATTTGCTAAATTTTTACCTCTTGCAGAAAGAAAAGCACACAATTCTGCTTTTATAATTGTTGTATCATTCATATTATCAAAACTCCCATACTAAACATTTGCAATTTTTTTCAATAGTTGCTGAACCTCTATCCATTCACTATCTTCAATAATTTCTTGAATTTTATATCCTTCGTTATCTTTAAATAATTTTGAAATATAAATGACTTGGTCATTACCAGCACCTTTAATTTCTCCCTTAGTATAAACAATATATTGCTTAAGTCTATCATCAGAAATTAAATAAGTAACAAGTTCTACCATTGTACTATTGCCATTAGTATCAACAATTTCAACAATTTCCTTATCATTCATTAGCAAACACCTTCTATTCTACCAATAATTATAACTAATTTTAAAATAGAAGTAAAGAAGGAAAAAAGAACTTTTTAGATTA
>CAVKYO010000072.1:0-9587 GCA_963660495.1 Acidaminococcus fermentans | reverse complement strand
TTTATTATAAACTCAACTTTCTTAACTTTCTCCCCCAAAACTCTTTACACTAACTAAACCCTCATAAAAGAATTAACTATTAAATCAAACTTTTCTATATATTTTTCACCATCTTCAATATCATTTATCAATTCATAAATATATATATACTTATCAATATATTCAACATCAATAGTAATTTCTTCTTTATCATTTTGATAAACACTTTGACAAATATGGTCTAAACATGAAAAAGAAACTCTATTATAACTACTATCAACAATTCTCTCTTGTGCTAGACTACTAGCCCTATCTTTATCTATTGACATAGCCTCTTTATCATTTTCTAATACTTCAATAGTAATAGTAGCCTTATTATTTTTATCAACTATCTTATAAACGCCATTCTCTTTACTGACTTTAAAATTAACATTATAATTAAATTGAAATTTATCATCACTATATCTATAAAATGAAACTTTATAAAAAAATTTAAAGTAAATAAAAAATAAAATTCCTATTAATATTAAAAACAGAATAGAAAAAATAATTGCGTATTTATACTTTTTTTCCATAATAAATCACCCTATTAAAATAATATCATATAGAAAAGATTAAATAAACTATAATTATTGTTACTAAATAAAATTCATGATAAAATCACTAGTAAAGAGGTGAATTAAATGATACATGAAATGAAACTACAACCTAAATATTATGACTATATATTAACTGGTACAAAAAGAATTGAAATAAGACTTAATGATGAAAAAAGACAAGCAATACAACTAGGAGATAAAATTAAATTTTTAAAAGAGCCAAATCTTGATGAATCTTTTGAAGCTAAAGTTATAGGATTATTAAAATATAATTCTTTTGAAGATCTTTTTAAAGACTTTGATATTTCAATATTATCAGATAAGTCTATGACAAAAGAAGAATTAATTTCCGCGTTAGAAGAATTTTATCCAAAGGAAAAACAAAGTCAAACTGGTGTATTAGGTATCAGAATTGAACTTATATAATTTTACTAGGTGATGTATGATAAAAATTGAAAGTTTAAAAAATTATATTGGCAAAGATAGCTTTGAAGAAATAACTAAACAAATATATAACATTACTGATTTTAGTTCGGACTATCCTGATTATGAATCCTGATTCTTTTCTAAACAAATTCCAAGAGTACTAGAAAAAACTGGCGAAATATTCTTTGTTAAATCAATAGAAGATAATACCATAATAGGAATAGCTAGTTTAAAAAAGACAGATGAAGAAAAGAAAATATGTAACTTGTTTATAAAAGAAGAATATAGATCAATTGGTATAGGAACAAAACTACTAACATCATCAATGGAATTTTTAGAAACAACAAAACCATTTATAACTATTAGAGACTATAACCTATCATCATTTAAACCATTCATTAATAAATACAACTGGGAACTAGTAGAAGTTGTTACTGGAATATATGGAGATAATACAAAAGAGTTCTGTTACAACGGTAAATTAACTAAAGAGAATAAACAATAAAAGATGATTAAATTTGAACTGAGCCCAGAAAAAGTTGGACAGTTTATTAAAATCATCTTTTATTTTATGATATTAAAAAATTTATCTTAATTATATATTTTTAGTTTTTTTAAATAAAACCGAACATTTTTTAATAAAACATTATTACAATTAGAACTTTTGATACCAAAATTGGCCTAGAAATAATAAAAAGTTAAATTTGAAGATTATTTAATACTTAGTTATAATGACAAACGGGTCCTAATCTAACCTAGCCATCAACAAAAAACAATATATACTGAGTATATCTTAAGATATGCCTTTTAAGGAAGTACAAAAATGAATTATGGATATCAAAATGAATATGACTTCGTAGAATTATTCAATAATAAGTATTTATGTAAATTAGATAAAAATTCACAAGACTTTTTAAAAGACATATTTGAAGAAATAATTGATAATGATGAGCAAATAAAATCATGGAAAAATAAGTCAAATCAAAAAACAGATATATTTATTAAATATAAAAATCATGGAAAAAATATTAGTTTAAAATGTGGAAAAAGCAATTCTATGCATCATGAACCGATTCAAGAATTTAAAAGATATTTAGGTAACATAGGTATAGCATATAAAGTTATTGATAAATATGTTAGTTATCACTATGGATACAAAAAAAATAATGATGGAACATCAGATTTTTCTAATCAATTAAATTCTGAACAATACAAAGAACTTTATCAAAATGAAATAGATATATTTAATCAAGCTATAAATAAAACAAAAATAATAGTAGACATGACAAATAGATTTATTATAAGAGGAAACAACTCAGACTATGATATAGACGCTTTAATATGTGGAAGAATAGATGACTATATATGGATTAAAAAACATGATATATATGATCTTGTTTTATCAAAAAGATGCTTGGATTTCACTTCGCCACATATCGCATGTATGACTATAGGACCTAAAAAAAGAAATTTAGATGGAGAATCAAAAAATCCTAAAGATAGATATATAGTATGTTTAAGATGGAATTTTATAAAAGAAGATATTATTAACTTCAAAAAGGCCAAATATAAAAACTGATTCCAAGTTTGATTCCCCTCGCCCATATAAAACAAAAATAAAGTCGGAGTAAAAAACAGAGTAAAAAAAGAAAAATCGTTGACATACAGCGATTTAAAAAACATAATTGGAGCGAACGAGGGGAATCGAACCCCCATCACAACCTTGGCAAGGTCGTATTCTAACCATTAAACCACATTCGCACATATAAATTTACAAATCAAATGGAGGGGCCTACCGGATTTGAACCGGTGATCAGGGTGTTGCAGACCCACGCCTTACCACTTGGCTAAAGCCCCGTTGCAATTAAAATTATATCAAACACTAGCGATAATTTCAACAAAAATTATCGCATTTTTAAAACATTTTATGAAAAAAAAAGAAGTAATATACTAAAAATACATCACTTCTCACCATAATAAACAGTTTACTTAGTATAAAAATCACAAATATTTTTATAGTTATAAATAAATTCATTACTAGTAACAATAGGCAATAAACCATACACATCATCATAGTAATACATCGTATCACCAGAAACAATCATAACATTATCACCTTTTACTTTCCATTCTGAAACAGAATCAAAATGAAACAATAACACCGAATTTTTCAAATTAGTTTTATCTGC
The DNA here is from genome assembly GCA_963660495.1 of Acidaminococcus fermentans. Taxonomy (GTDB): domain Bacteria; phylum Bacillota_I; class Bacilli_A; order RF39; family UBA660; genus CAG-877. Next base: position 6,394 of record CAVKYO010000072.1, on the reverse strand, counting down.
CTTGTAAAAATCACCATTATCAGTAACAAAATAATACATATCATCCGTTTTCTTTACTTCTTTTGCACCATACATATTACCAAGGACATTATTAACTACATCATTAGTCCAAATATTATTAGACTTTAAATACTCCTTTGAAGAAACTGTAACTAATTTTCTACCTTGGATACTCTTAAATCCATCTTTAACATTACCCACTTCCATTACAGTTTCCTTATCAGGATCTAGAGCATACTGCTTCTTAGTATTTAAATCAGTATAATAAAACTTTCCATCATACGAACCATTAATATACATATTAAATGAAATTTGCTCATCCAAATCTACTCTACCTTTTCCCCCATTCAAAATATCATACAAATAAAATGAGGTATACATATTACCAGAATTTAAATCCGTATTAATAGAAACATAATAATTATCAGTCAAATAAGACAAATTATTTTCATATTGATCATGATTTAAAAAGTCCTTTTTAATTACTTTCTTATCATTAATAATATAAAATCCTCTATAATCCCATACTGTAAAAATAGTATCTTCTTTAACATTATCCCTATAAATATCATATACTGTATCTTTTTTAGGTAAAGTATCCCTAGCCCAAGACTTAGCAATATAACCAGATTTCTTTAACTTCTTAATATATTTATCTAGAGAGCTATTATTAGTCTGTCTCAAATAAGAATAACTAACTTGCTGTTTCTTATACTTACAATATATATCACCAGTTAAACCTTTTTTAAAAATTGGAAAAATACATTTTAAATCACCATCATCCAAAAATTTAACATCCTTAACTATTTCATCTTGTCTATTATAATCATGTTCCAAATTAAAAATATAAGTATCCTGATTATCATCAATTAATTTAAAATAATAAGTATTCTTCTTTCCATCAATCTTTAATTTCTCATGTATTAAATAAGAATTATCTTTTGTAATAATTGAATAGTCCACTTCATGATGTCTCATAAAAAATTGAACAAAAATCTGAAAAATCAAAGCTGCTGCCCCAAGTAAAAACAAAATTGGTAGTAACTTTTTCATATCCTATCACCATCACAATTATAGCAAAAAAAAAAGTTAAAATAAAGACTTTAACCTTCCTATTCATCATTACGCGAATAATATTTCTTTTTCATTTCCATCATATAACTACTTATTTTCGTTTCAATTTCTGGCAGTGCTTCAACACCAATATTAGAAAGCGTAATAAATTCCTTTACAGTATCGATGTAAACTTTTCCCCAAATTAAGCCACCTTTTATCTTTAAATCATTAAATAAATCAGGTGTAACAGAATCTAAAAAATAGCCAAAAACAACTCTTTTCCTTCCAATTAAAATTCTTTTATCTGTAAGAGCAATAACTGCCGTACTTAAAACATCCAAAGGATTATCATTCTTTTGAGCAACAAAAACATAAATAACATGCTCATCTGGATTTAAATGCTTTTCAACAATACTAGCATTTTTCTTTATACGCCATCCAATTGTAGAAGGATGTAACTTTTTAAATTTCATCGCTCTTCTATAAACTTCACCCATATAGCCATATACCTCCTATACAACAAATATTATACCATACTAAATATTAATATCACAATTAAAATAACCATAAAAAAGCTAACAAAAGGTACAAAAAAGAAATAAATGTCGATTTAAATAAATAATACATAAAAATAATAATACATATTCTTAAATAAGGATGTGATATTATTACAAAAACAATAGGAATACCAAGAGCACTTCTCTACTACTATGATTATGATTTCTGGGAAGCATTCTTTTCAAAACTTAACTATAAAACCATAACCAGTTCAAAAAGTAATAAACAAATACTTCAAAATGGAATAAAAACAGCTCAAGACGAAGCCTGTCTATCATTAAAACTATACCTAGGACACATAATAGATTTAGAAAATAAATGCGACTACATTTTAATACCAAGACTATATTCTATAAAAAAAAACGAACAAGTATGTACAAACTTTAACTGCTTATATGACTTAGTTAATAATTTATTTAATATAAAAATTATAAATTACGACATTGACCTAACACAAAATAAAACAAAATTAATTGCCTATCTAAAATTAGGAGAAAGCTTAGGAAAATCCTATATTGAAAGCTATAAAGCCTATAAATATGCCAAGAAAAAAAGCCTAGAGAAAAGATTAGAAAAAGAACAAGCACAAGAAGAAAATTTAAAAACAGATAATATAAAAATATTACTAGCCGGGCATCCATACAACCTATACGACGATTTAATAGGAAAAACAATTACAAAATATTTATTACAAAATAACATTACAATTATCTATAGTGACAAAATTAATCATACCATAATTGATGAAGAATGTAGAAAACTTTCAACTGATATTCATTGGACACACAGTAAAGAAGGTGTTGCTAGTATAAACTATTACCGCGACAAAGTAGATGGAATTATCATAATCTCATCATTCCCATGTGGTCCAGACTCTCTAAGTAATGAACTAATAACTAGAAAAGTAAAAAATATACCTATAATTAATCTGACATTTGAAAACCTAAATAGCGAAGTTGGTATTATTACACGTCTAGAAAGTTTTATAGACATTCTAACCAATGTAAAAGAAGGTGAAAAAAATGACTAAAATAATTAGCTTCCCTCACATGTCTGACTACTACATACCAATAAAAACATTTCTATCTCGAACAACAAAATTAAAAGTAAAACCTGCTCCTACTATCACTAAAAAAACAATTGCCTTAGGTGCTAAATATGCACCAGACACAGTATGTCTACCATTCAAATATAATCTAGGAAACTTTATTGAATCATTAGAAGAAGGAGCAAACATTTTAATAACAGCAGGAGCAGGATGTCGTTACAGATATTACGCTGAAGTAACAGAAACAATACTAAAAGACCTAGGATACAATTTCGAATTTTATAATATATTTTCAAATGGAAAAATAAAAATTACCAAAGTATATAAAAAATTTAAAGAACTAAATCAAAACCTTCTATTTACATACTTCATACATCAGATATTATATACCCTACTATTCATCTGGAATATGGATAAAATTGATAAAATAATAAGACTACGAATAGGTTTTGAAATAGAAAAAGACTCATACATCAAAGAAAAGAAAAGAATGTTAAAAAACTTTACAACAACAAGTTCCATAATAAAAATGACCTACTACTATTTTAAACATAAAAAATTAATTAAAAAAATTCCTTATGCCAAACCTAAAAACTGTCTAAAAGTAGGTATCATTGGTGAACTATATACCGCAATGGAACCATTCGCCACCTACTTTCTTGAAAAAGAATTAGCCAAGATGCATATAGAAATAAAGCGTTACACTAATTTAAGTTACCTACTATGGCAGAAAAAATTCATGCGAAAAATCATGCTAAAAACTACTAAAAACTACTGTAAATACTCATTAGGTGCCGATGGACTAGATAACGTCTATCGTACCATTAAATTAATAAACAAATCATATGATGGAATTATTCATACTAAACCCTTTGGCTGTACTCCAGAAATAGGAGCCATACCAATAATTCAAAAAATATGTCAAGAAAGAAAAATGCCGATTATTTTCTTTTCCTACGACGTTGAAACATCTGATGAAGGAATTAAAACCAGATTAGAAGCCTTTGAAGATCTAATTAAAATAAGGAGAATGAAAAAATGATAAAAAGTTATTTAGGAATAGATATTGGATCAATTTCCACCAAAGGAGTAATAATAGATGAATCCAACAATATTCTAGCTACATCATATCTTTGGACCAAAGGAAATCCTATAAATGCAGTAAAAGAAGTAATTAACGAATTACACAAAAAAATAAAAGGAAAAGATATAAAAATCGTATCCGTTGGCACAACAGGTTCAGCTAGAAAACTCATTGGTACAATTTTAAATGCCAGTATCATAAAAAATGAAATAACTGCACATGCCATTGGTACTCTTTCAAAATATCCAGATATCAAAACCATTATTGAAATCGGTGGTCAAGACTCTAAAATAATCTTAATAAGAGATGGTATCGTTGTCGACTACGCCATGAATACTTTATGTGCAGCGGGTACTGGTGCCTTCCTAACAAGTCAAGCAAAGCGACTAGATATACCTATTGAAGACTTTGGAAAAATAGCCCTAACAAGTACAAATCCTGCTCTAATTGCCGCAAGATGTACCGTATTTGCTGAAAGTGACTTAGTTCATAAAGCTCAACTTGGATACGAAAAAAAAGATATCGTTGCAGGACTTTGTAAAAGTATAGCCCTAAACTATTTAAATAATGTTGCGAAAGGTAAAAAAATTGAAGGAACAGTGATCTTTCAAGGAGGAGTATCAAAAAATATTGGTGTAAAAAAAGCCTTTGAAGAAATACTCCAAACAAAAGTAATAACTGATCCTAATGGACACTTACTAGGTGCCTTAGGAGTAGCAATACTATCCAAAAAAGAAAAAGAAATAGATTTCTCATTTGATATAGTTGAAAACATATTTAAAACAGAAAGTCATAACTGTCCAGGTTGTCCAAACAACTGTGAAATAATAACTGTAAAAAGAAATGAACATCTAATAGATTCCTGGGGCAACCGTTGTGAAAAAGGCGAAGTAAAAATAAGTTAAAAAAAGATAAGGACTAATCAAAGTCTTATCTTTTACTTTCTATATATTCTTCATATGGAACACATCTATCGATAATAGAACCATCATCTAATATCTCAATAACACGATTAGTAACAGTACTATTAAGTTCATAATCACGAGAAGTAAATAATACTTCACCTTGGAAATTAATTAAGCCTTTATTTAAAGATGTAATACTTTCCAAATCCAAATGGTTAGTAGGCTCATCTAATATTAAGAAGTTAGGTCCTTCTAACATTAATTTAGATAACATACAACGCATCTTTTCTCCACCAGATAAAACAGATACTTTTTTAAATACATCATCGCCAGAGAATAACATTCTACCTAAAAATCCGCGAAGAACTGTTTCATCCTTAATATCATAATATTGCCCTATCCATTCCATAATGTTCTTATCAACATCAAAATATTCTGTATTATCCTGAGGTAAATAAGAATAATTAATAGTCTTACCAAATTCTATAGTACCAGAATCATACTTTTCTTTACCAGTTAAAATATTAAACAAAGTCGTTTTAACCAAGTCATTATTTGCAATAAAAGTAATTTTATCACCTTTTAGAACTGTAAATGATACTTTATTTAAAATTTTTTTACCATCAACTACTTTAGTAAGATTTTCTACTTTTAATATTTCTTTACCAGCTGGCTTTTCAATTTTAAAATCAATATAAGGATATTTTCTAGAAGAAGGTATAATTTCATCAAGTTGAATCTTATCTAACATTTTCTTCCTAGAAGTAGCTTGTTTAGACTTTGAAGCATTAGCTGAAAACCTCGCAATAAAAGCTTGTAACTCTTTAATTTTTTCTTCTTTTTTCTTATTAGACTCACGCATTTGTTTTTGTAATAATTCACTTGATTCATACCAAAAATCATAGTTACCAAAATATAACTTAATCTTACCATAATCAATATCCGCAATATGCGTACAAACTTTATTTAAAAAATGTCTATCATGTGAAACAAGAATAACTGTATTATTAAAATTAATTAAAAACTCTTCTAACCAGCGAATAGCATCTAAATCCAAACTATTTGTAGGTTCATCTAAAAGTAAAATATCTGGATTACCAAATAAAGCTTGTGCAAGTAATACTTTTACACGGTCCTTAACTGGAATCTCACTCATTAAAACATAATGATATTTTTCATCTATTCCTAAATTATTTAAAAGTGTACAAGCATCAGACTCAGCATTCCATCCATCTAAATCCATAAATTCTGCCTCTAAATTAGCTAATTTCATACCATCTTCTTCACTGAATTCAGTTTGTGCGTACATCTTATTTTTTTCTTCCATAATTTTGTAAAGCTTATCATTACCCATAATTACAACATCAATAACTCTATTATCATCATACTGATAATGATCCTGTCTTAAAAACGAAAGTCTCTCATTTTTAGATATAATTACTTCACCCGTAGTTGTTTCTATTTCACCTGACAATAATTTCAAAAATGTAGACTTTCCAGAACCATTTGCTCCAATTAAACCATAACAATTACCCTCAGTAAATTTAATATTAACATCTTCAAACAAAGTTCTTTTTCCAAATTTCAAACTAACATTATTAACTTGTATCATTTTATCACTCCCATAAAATATTGCCTTCTTCATTATACTATCTTATAAACTAATAAGTCAAAAGAAAAAGAACAGAGATGGTGTAAAATTATTTGGGGAAAGGCACAAAAAAAGAAAGACCAATGTTATAA
>CAVKYO010000071.1:0-12665 GCA_963660495.1 Acidaminococcus fermentans | reverse complement strand
TATGAAAATAAGAGTGATAATATTGTAACAGTTCCTCTTCTTGGAAAGGTAACAGCAGGTAATCCTATTGAGGCTATTGAAGTTCCTGATGAGGTTATTAGCCTTCCTAGTTACTTGCTTCCTAAAAGAAAAGAAGTTTTTACTATTAAAGTATCTGGTGATTCTATGATTAATGCTGGTATATATGATAAGGATATTGTTATTGTAGAAAGATGTAACAATGCTAAGAACGGGGAGATTGTAGTGGCTATGGATGAAGAAAATCAAGTTACTATTAAGAGGTTTTTTAAAGAGAAGGACTATATTAGATTACAGCCTGAGAATGATTATATGTTACCTATTATTTTAAAAGATGCTACTATTCTTGGTAGGGCTATTGGGTTATATAGAAAGTTTTAAATAAAAAAGTGTCAGAATATTCTGACATTTTTTATTTAGTCTTCTTTTTTGTATAATACTATAGTTTCTATATTAGCATGGGTTATATTACCGCCAGTAAATCCTGTTTGTGGTGGTAATTCTTCTATATCACCTGTGCCTGTATTTTTATCATAGTAGTATGTTACATAGATTGTTCCATCTATATATGTACCAGTAGGTTCTCCTACTACTGTGATATATGTATATCCATTAAATTCTTTCTTTTCGGTAGTATAATCTTCTCCTACTTTGCCTTCTGTAATTATTTCTTCTGTTAATTTATTTCCATCACTATCTACGTGGTTTACTACTAGTGTTCCTTTATTATCATGAGCTGCTTTAATTGATAAAATTCCTTCATAGATACCTTTGTTTACTTGATTTATATAGTTATCAGATGATTCTTCAGCATGTGCTTCCCATCTTGCCAATTCATTGTCGTCATACCAACCATTGATAGTATGATTGCAGTCATTTAATTCTTTTTCATCTTCTCTAACTTCGATTAGATCTCTGCCTTTAATTACTTCAGGTAGGTTTATTACTCCCTCACTATAAATATCATCACCAGATGCTTCAGCACTGTTGTTATTTATTTCTACACCTTCGCTAATATTTATTGTTCCGTGGTTATTAACACCACCACCTTGGCCTGATATTACTGAGATATTCTTTGTAATTAAGCCTGTCTCTAGAGTTAGTTCTGCTCCTTTTTTTACGTAAATACCTGAGCCGTTATTGTTAGTAATTGTTAAATTGGTAGTTTTATCAATGATTCCATTTCCACCAATATATAGTGCTCCTGGAGTAGTCCATTTGCTTGAAATATGGCAATCATTATTAGTTATTGTTATTGTTGAATTATTTGTTACTTCTAATTTTCCACTTACATGGATTCCATTTCCACCATTACTATTTGCAGTAACTGTTGAATTATTAATTGTTAAATTACCTGCTGATAATCCATGAGATCCATTACTAGAGAAATCTACTAATGATTTTATTAATTCAAAATGTGAACCATTTGAACCATTACCAGTACTATTTATAACATTTATATTTGAGCTATTAGCTTTTACTACAAATGTTCCAGTAAATCCTGAACGGTTGTGGTCTGAAGTGAATGTTGATTCTGTTAAATTGACATTATATCCACCATCTCCACCATCCCATTCTAAAGCATCTTGAGCATAATTTTTAATGGTTAGTGTTGAATTTATTAAGTTTAATTTATCATTACCTGTAAAATAGATTGCATGAGCATTACTGGTATTTGTTCCATCCATAGTCATATTTGAATTTATTAAATTTAGTTCTGAGTCTTTTGAAGCACAAATTGCTTGCCAGTTCCACTCTGCAGTATATGGTGTAGAGCCTACTCCTGTCATTGTTATAATTGTATTTTTAAATGTTAGTTTCTTTCCCCATAGGGCTATTCCTTTGTCATTAAAAGTGATTGTTTTATCATTTCCTTCAATAGTGATATTTTTGTTAAGGTTTATACCTACTGTTTCAGCATCAGTAAGTAATTCGATTGTTGCTTCATCGGTAGCGGCATTTATTGCTTCATCTAGGCTTGCATATTCTGTGTCACCTATTTTGGCAACATTTATTTCGTCTGCTTTAACTTCTACCAAAGTAAAGGTAAATAATGTTAATACTGCTAATAATAATTTATTTATTTTTCTCATTATAGTTTTCCCCCTGAATTATAATAATTCCCTTTCTTCTTTTTTGTATAATGTTATAGTTTCTGTATTAGCAGAAGTTATATTACCGCCAGTAAATCCTGTTTGTGGTGGTAATTCTTCTATATCACCTGTGCCTGTATTTTTATCATAGTAGTATGTTACATAGATTGTTTCATCTATATATGTACCAGTAGGTTCTCCTACTACTGTGATATATGTATATCCATCAAATTCTTTCTTATTAGTAGTATATTCATTACCTACTAAATCAGTAGTAGTTACTTCATCAGTAAGTCTATTACCATCGCTATCTACGTGGTTTACTACTAGTGTTCCTTTTAGGGCACTATATGATAGTTGCATATTAGTCATGAAGAAGTATCCTAAGTAGGCATTACATGTATAGGCACCATTTATATAATAAGTCATTTTTAGGTCATTTGTAGTAGTACTTTCTAATAATCCTATTTGTTCTTTTATAGTATCTTCACCTTTATTTTCATCTCTCATATATTCACCAATAGAATATTCGTTTGAATTGGCATCTATTACTTCATCTTCTTCAAGACCTAGTGAAAAGTCTTTATTATAGAAATAATTGTATGATAGATTTAAGATATCTTCATTTGTTTCTAATATGGATGGTGATGCTTCACTACCATAGTTAGCGAAGAACTCGTCTTGGGCTTCTTTACACATTGTATCAAATGATGTTACTTCTTCACCACACATTTTGCTATATTCGTATTTGGCAAAATTAGCAAATGTATCGTTTGGGTCAGCTCCTTTAAAGCCGGCATACTCTAATACTGCTGTTTGATTTGCTATCTTTTTGGGATTGTCTTTTTTAAAGAGAGCTTTGTATTCTTGGTATGCATTATATAGTGTAGGGAAACTTGTTCCAAAGTTTTTACTTACTGCTTCTATTGTATCGTTGTCTCCTAGTATTTCTCTTATTACTCCATAGCTAAATTCATCTAGTCTTGTATGATTAGTATTATATTTTGCATTATAGAAGTCTAGATAGTATTTGGCTAAATCATTAATTCCATTTGGGTATTTTTGATTACCCTCATTATCTGTTATTCTTTTTAGCCCGGTATCTATGTTTTCATCTGTTACTTCTGTGGTGCTATTTAAGCCTAGTGCTTTTAATGCTGGATTAGCTAAACGATATGTTATGTATCCTTCTTTTATGTTTAATCCATTAAATGTAGTGTTTGTATTTCCTCTAGTAAATGTAGTATTCTCCACTGGAAATACTTCAAATGATTTTTCATCATATGTATATGTATATCTAGAATTATTTATAATTGTTAAATTTACTTTGATGTTATCTCCTGGCTCTAGTGAATTATTTAATTGCAAATATTCACCATCTTCTAATAATAGTTGTTCTTGGTTTTGTCTTGCAAGTTCTTGTAGTACTTCTGGTGCTATTACGATTGTATCTTTGTCGTAATCGCTTGGGATAGTTATTGTTACATCTACAGCAATATCAACACCTATTTTTTTAGGTGGCATATACCAATCATCATATTCAAATTCTACTTTTGTTTGATATTCGATATCAATTCCATCTGATGTTGTTTGTTTAACTGGTTGTATTGTATCCCATTTTGTTTCCGCTAAAACAGTAGTACTAGTTAGGAATACTAGTGTTAAAGCGAATAAGAATAATTTTAATTTTTTCATTCTATCTCACCTTTCTTTTTTAATTATGCAAAAGACTACAATTTCTTAAACATGATATTTATCTTTTGTTTGTTTTTGATTAAAAATTAGTGATCTAGAATTTATAATTATATAATCAAAACCCCCAAAACAAAAGAGTATATCATAAAACGTCCTTTGTTAGTCGTATATAATATACTCTTTTTATTGTTTTGTCAAGGTTTTTTTATCTTTTAAAATATCTTTAGGATATACTGAGTACGAATGTTCCAACTGTCATAAATCTTTAATTGTTCCTAATACTTGTAAGTCTAGATTTTGCTCTTCATGTGGTAATAAATATAATGAAGATAGATCTATTTCTATTTTTTCTAAACTATTTAATTATCCTCACAGACATGTTGTTTGGACTATTCCCAAAGAACTTCGTCGTTATTATTGATGATATTCTAGATCCCAATTATAATTTTGAGGATATAGATTATGATCATGATCCAGATGCACATTATTCAGATAATGATATTAAAACTAAATGCTTAAGATGTGGATTTGAAGAAAATGTACCAGACTTCATTTATGATGAGTTTGCAAAAAAGAAATTTCATAAAGAAATAAGAAAGATAGTACCAACATTAAATCGTCAAAGATGTGATCATGAAAAATTTATTCCAAAGAAGTATTTTAAAAACTGATTTTTAAAATACCTTTTGTGGTGCCTACTTGGTACCACTCTTTTTTTATCCTTTCAGAAGCACTTTCCTTATAAATAAAAAAGCAATGAAATTTTAAAATCATTGTTTTTTTTACAATAATGGGGTTACCATTAATTTTTTATTTAAAACTTTTGTCTTTTTATTACCAACAAATAATGTAGAATAACTATTTACTTTTTCAAAAGGTAATTCTTCTAACGTTGATAAAATCACCTCTTGATTAGAGCAATTTATAGCGGTTGTTATTCCGATTATTGTTTTTGGCGAACGATATTTAAGCAAAATATTTCTAGCAATAACTAAATTTTGAATTGTTGGATTACAAATACTATAAAATACTATATTTAAATCCGACACTGCTAACACCTCTAGTTTATTAAACAATTTTTCTTTATCTGCCAAATTATCACTCAATGTTACTACAGCAAAATCCTGTGTTAAAGGTGAGCCTAATAAAGCAGCACCTGAAATGGCATAAGTAATTCCAGGAACTATTTCAACATCAATTTTATCTATATATTCAGAAGTTCTTTCAAGAATAATACTAGCTATTCCATATATACCAGTATCACCACTTCCCAAAATTGCAACGTTTTTTCCACATAATGCACTTTTTATAGCATTATTACACCTTGCTGATGTTTCATTATACTTATTACCAATAATTTTTTCTTTATTAAATTGTTTGTTAAAACTACCAAATATTTTTTCATCACAATATATTAAATCAACATCATTCAATATGTTAATTGTTCGCAACGTTAAATCATAATAATTTCCATTGCCAACTCCTACAACATATAATTTTCCCATAAAATCTACTAAATAAATTTGCTTATTTCCTCAATTAAATTTGTATTTTTTTCTACTTTTACGATATTTATTCCTAATTGTTTTGCACCATTGACATTATCAATGTTATCGTCAAGGAATAATAGTTCTTTTGAATCAATGTTGTATTTGTTTAATATATATTCATAAAAATCTGAATTAGGTTTTATTTTATGTATCTCAGCAGAGATAATTAAATCATCCAAGTAGTCAACATTAAAAGACTCTCCGATAAAATTTCTTACAAATGATAAATGATTAGTTGCAATAATAACCTTTACATTTTCATTTTTTTCTTTTACTTTTTTAAATATTTCTCTATCTTTTACTTTATATAATTTATCAATTAATGTTTCTGTAATATTCATAATTATCGAATCTTTTTCAATAATTTTTCTTGCTTCAATTAAATAATCTGCATCATTTAAGTTTGGTCCAAACATTCTTTCTAACTTTTCTTCTATTTTTGATAATTCTATATCCTTTTCATTAACAAGAACACCAACCAAATCAAATGCAACAACTTTTATCATTTTATCCCTCCATAATTAAAATTCTCCAAGCCCCATTATTTCTACATGCTTTTATCAAAAAATTAAGATTTAATATTTTAATTTCATATTTATCTTTAATAGGATTAATCACTTTTACATTTTCTCCATCTCTGTCAGTCAAAATTATATAATGACCACCATTCATTGATTCATCATTATTAAAAACTTTTGATTCAACACATAATATTAAATATTTACAACTATCAATTTCTTCAATAAATGAATTAATTGAAATATTACATTCCTCGATTAATATATTTTGTTCTTGCATTTCTTTCAAATATTTAAAACCATCAAAGTTTAAATCTACTTTTTTATTAACAAAATCATTATACAATCTACTATTATAGCAATATAATTGTAAATTTGATAATCCATTTTTCTTCAAACTTAATGCTAGTTCAGATGCCCAAAGCATATCATACTTCAATGAGCTTGTATCAACACCATAGTTCTCTAATATATACTTTATGCAAGAACTTCCGCAATACAATTGTTTTGACATTATTTTTTTCTTTCTAATTTAAGAGTCTTTTGATTATAAACAGTTAAATTGTGTTGTGCTCTTGTACATACAACGTAAAATAAATACTTATCTTTTTCTTGATAGTCATGATTTTCCTCTGTATAAGCAATTACACCATCAAATTCTAGTCCTTTTGATATATATGATGGTAAAATTACCATATTACCTATACCTGCTTTTGTATTTTGTTGAATTATATTAATATCATCTAATTGATCTTTTAGCTTATCATATAGTTCTAATGTTTCAGCATTATTTTTTGTTATGATTGCAATTCTTTTAATTCCATTTTCTCTCATAATTTCTATATCTTGCATAATCTGATTAACAGCTTGTTCTTTAGGAACACTACGCATTGTTACAGGAATTGCATTATTTTTTCTCACTGAACATGCATTATCTAATCCTAGAATTTGATTTGTAAATTCTATGATTTCTTGACTGGAACGATATGTTTTATTTAATTCTATATATTTACCTTTATTTTCAAAAATTGAATTTACATTAATTAAATTATCATATATATAATATGGATTAATTGTTTGATGTATATCACCTAAAACAGTGAATGATGCTGTATAAAATATTTTTTTCAACATATAAAATTGTAGTAATGAATAATCTTGTGCTTCATCAATAATTATATGTCTTATAGAATTATTTTTTGGATAACCATTCATTTCAAAATAAATGTACATCAATGGTAACAAATCATCATATTTTAATTGTTTACCTACTTTAAATTCAGCATTTTCTTTTAATCCTGCAAACTCTTTGAATTGGTTTGAAGAAATAATATCTTCATACATCTTTTTAACATCTAAATCAAAATTTACAATAGTTTTAATTTCCTCTTCAATAGTTTTACCATACTTCTTATATGATATATTATTTTGATCACAAATGTATTCTGATATTCTATCTATTCTTTCAGATAATGGAAATTTCCTAAATGTGGTTTTTAATATTCTATTTAAATCTGCAATTTTAATAGATTTACCATTAATTATTACTGGTCTTATGAAAGATATATTTTCTCTATATCTTTCGATATAGTTATCAATTAAAATCTTAAAATCATTAGAAACTTTGTATTTTGTTGTTTTATATTCTTCTTCCGAAATACTATCACCCTTATAATATCTTTCTATAAATTGTGTAAAACTTTCTATCTCCTTAAAATCTCTAATATAAGCACTAGCAAAGTCACTAAAAGTAGTTTGTAAAACATTATCTTCACCTAATTCTGGCAATACATTTGAAATATATTGTGAAAAAACATCATTAGGAGAAAATATTAATACATTGTTTGAACTTAAATTTTTTTCCTTATACAATAAATATGCAATCCTATGTAATGCTACACTAGTTTTACCTGAACCAGCTATACCTTGAACTATTAAATATTTATCACTAACATTTCTTATAATTTCATTTTGCTCTCTTTGAATTGTATTTACAATATTCGTCATTTTTTCAGAAGAGGCATTTGCAAGAATCTCTTGTAAATATTCATCATCAATATTCAAATCACTATTAAAACATCTCTCTATCTTTTTATCAGAAATCTTATATTGTCTTTTTAAAGATATATTTCCAGAAATTGTTCCCCCAGGTGCTTCATAAGAAGCAGGTCCTGTTCCATAATTATAGAATAAGCTTGCAATAGGTGTTCTCCAATCAAACACATAGAAATTTAAATCCTTTGCTATTCCATTTATACCAATATAAATTGGCTCTAAAAATCCGTCACTCTCAAAATCAACTCTGCCAAAATATGGGTTTTCCAAAGATTTTTTTAATTTCATTAATTTTTTAATATTTTCATTGGTATAACTAACTTCACTATTAACATTATACATCCCGGAAGCGATCTCAACATCATCCAACATTGCATTATTATCCCATAGGTATTTTTTCATTTCTTGAATTTCAGTCATTCTATCTTTAATAGAATTGTCATCATTCTCAATTAATTCTTTAATTACAGCCAAAGTCTTTTTTAAATATTCTTCTTCTTGTCTTAATTGTTCTGGTTCTATATTCATACTCATCATTCCTTTCTTTTTCTATATGATATAAATTTTAGTTTATCAAAAGCAGTATAAAAAGTTCCAAATGCATTTTCTGGATGAACTGATGCAATAAAAGATAAATTTTTTTGCAGTAGACTTATATCATAGTTCACTATTGGAAATTCAATTTCATCCATCACAATAACGATGTTATTTATTATACCATATTTTTCCATTAAAATTAAGGAAACGGCTATTTGTTGTGATAAATTATTATATAAACTTCTATAATAATTATATAGTTCTATTGAGTTTGTTCTATCATATTCATCATGACCTTTTTCTAAAAAGTAAGATAAATCAAAACATATTGTTTTATTTCTATTTTTTACAACTTCAGCAAATGGAAAATAATTCATAAAATTTTCCATAAAATGTTGAATACCTACTTTATCTATTACAATACCATTTGGATCTCGCATTTCTATTACAATAGATTCATTAATACTATTACAAGTTTTTTTTAATAATGATTTTTCTTCATGTACAGTAGCAGAATCCATTACTACTATATTTACACCTTCTTGATGTAATCTATCAATTTCAGTTAATAAATATGTTGTTTTGCCGGTGTCTCTACCATTAACTATTATTTGATTATTTTGCATTTATTTCTCCCTTATTTAAGGCATTCTCTTTTAACCAAGCTTGCATTAAATATACATACATTTGCCTTCTATCAGCACAATGTGGATCTTCTCTATATATATCTCCAAACTTACCATAAGCTGAGTAACAGCAAGAACAGCACATTCCTCTAAACAAACATTTACTACATTTTTCAATATCTTTTGAGGTTCTATCTCTTAATTTAAGAATCTCTGGTTTCTTTAACATATCCTCTATTTTTTCGTTCAAAACATTTCCCATAACGAATTTCTCTTCACCTTTAAATCCATCACATGGGAACACATCTCCATTTGGGTTAACAGAAACTAATTCTCTGGCAGCACCACACGGATATCTCAAACATATATAATCTCTAATAGGTGTATAAACATTTTCTTCAAATATATGAATAGAAAAGTTTTCAACATCTACATCATCTTTCATTTGGTGCATTGTTTTGAAGCATTCCGCCCACTCACCTGGCTTTGTTGTTAAATGATTTTCTTTTTCACGGCCAAGAATATTAACAGGTCTAGGTTTGAAGTTCATACCCATAGAATCAAAATATTCCATTAATTGTTTTGGATAATGAACATTATGTTGTCCTATAGTACAAACAGCACCATCTATATATATTCCATTATCTCTCAATTTTTTAATACCTTTTTCTATTCTGTCATAGGCTCCTTTACCAGTAATATCAACTCTAGTTTGATCTGTCATTTCTTTAGGGCCATCTAAACTAACACCAACACTAATATTATATTCTTTTACTAGAGAAATTAAATCATCAGTAACAGATACGCAATTTATTTCAGTTCTATATTTTACCAATTTATCATACTTTGATTTTACTTGTTCAACCTTTTCAATAAACTTTCTCATACCATGAACATTTGTTGAAGCTTCACCACCTTGAAATTCAAAAGTAATTACTTTTACTTGTGGCATTGATAACATGCTGTCAATTGTTGCATCCATAACATCCTCTGTCATATTTTCACCTTTAAATGGTCCACAATCTGCAAAACAATATTTGCATCTCAAATTACAACCAGTAGTAATATTAACAACAATTACACTAGGATAATCAGCTGGCAATGGAAAGTCAAATTCGACTTCAGTTTTTCCATCTTCTTCAGCTAGACCTCTAATAAATAAACTCAGCCACTCAGATTTAGATAAATCACCATTTTCATACTTTTCATATTCTTCTTCAGTTAAAGCCATCCAAGATCCATATTCAGGATTAATTAAGATTTTAAACATCTCATTTTCAACTTTTAGTGGAAATGTTTCAACTTTAGATGACTTTATAAAGTTTTTCTTCATTAAATCAAAGTTAGGATCTATTTCAAAGTCATCACAATTCTTATCAGCTGCTAACCCCATTAAAAATAGTTTTTCCCACTCTATCTCGTTAAATAAACTTTTATCATACTTTTCATACTCTTTTTCAGATAAATTTATTTCAGCATTATTTGTTGTGTTTCTTAACACATACTCATTATTTCTTTTTTCTACAACAACATTTTTTGATTTTTCATATTCGCGACTTAACCACGGACTTCTCATATTTACCTCCATTAATAAATACACAACATAGGGTAAATTTAATTATAATAAATTATTTATGTGTGTGGGTTCCACAACCGTCGT
Source organism: Acidaminococcus fermentans (assembly GCA_963660495.1). Taxonomy (GTDB): domain Bacteria; phylum Bacillota_I; class Bacilli_A; order RF39; family UBA660; genus CAG-877. Next base: position 1,913 of record CAVKYO010000071.1, on the reverse strand, counting down.
AACCCAATCCAATTTTATTTCCAAAAGAAATTTTAATTTTTTGGTCTGAAAGTTTTGTTTTTAGATTTTTTACAATATCATTTTTTAATTGCACTTTTTTCATTTAAAAATCCTCCTTTCACGCACTATTTTTTATATATTAACATAGTAATAAAACCTATGTTGTGTATAATTTTTCAAAAAAAAGGAACAAAAAGCATATAGCTTGCCCCAGTTCCCTATTTTTTTCACAATATACAATTTTTCATCTAATGGGCAAACCTCCCAAAACTTGTATTCTATTCTACATTATTTACCTTAATAAGTCAATAAATTTCATTAAAAAATTTCATTATCTGAATTCTCATTGTAAATGCACGTTTTTTTATAAACGTGTTTTTAGTTTGAGAATTAGTGCGTGCATACGTTATCAGATTTTTCTGATAATCTATGTTATGAGAGATAAAAATAAGGAATTCTATATTAGATGCATCAAAAAGTATCAAATGGATAACGTAAAAGAAAACCTAATTGATACTTGTCTAAATAGTCAAGATAATTATGAAAAATAGCAAAATATTTTCTAGAAGACAACTAAAAGTATTTTGCTATTTATATTTATCTTTTAAAATATCCACTTAATATTTCTGGGTAATTATTTATGTATCTTGGATTTAAGGTGTATATGCTAAAATCGTTTACGTGATAACCTTCTACTATGACGTAATGGAGATGGGCACCAGTAGTGCATCTATCATATCCTCCATTTTTAGTGGATGTTGATTCTCCTCCTAATAGGCCAATGATGGTGTTTTCATTTACTTCTTGTCCTAGTGATACTTTTACTTCTAGTAAATGACCATATATGGTTGTGTATTGTTTTCCATTGATATTATGATATATATATACTATATTGCCTCCACATGTTGATTTGTATGTAATTGAAGCTACTATACCACTGGAAGAAGAGTATACACTAGTTCCTTCTTTGTTGCATGCTAGGTCTATTCCTTTGTGGGTAGATATATCATAGTCTTTACTTACACAGCCTTTATTTAATGGGTAATACATAGTATTTCCTTTTTTTATGTTTAGGCATATATCTAAATTCATATATCTAGTGCAACCTAAATTTTGATAAGTTGTTATTTCTTTTTTTATTTTTTCTATATCTTCCTCAATTGTACTAGTAATACTATCTTTGTTATATGTGTTTATACTTTTTAGCATTACTTCTAATTCTTTATATTTTTCTCTTTGTTTATTTAATTTAGTTACTTTGGTATTTAGTGTTTCTTTCTTAGTATTTAATTCTTTTATTTCTTTGTTTAGTTTTTCTATTAAGTTATTGTTATAGTCTGTTAGTTGCTTTGCTATCATATATCTATATATCATACTTGTATAGTCTTCTGATGAGAAGATATATTCTAAGTAGATGTTTTCACCACTCGATATTTGGTTAAATACTAAGTAGTTGTTTACTTCTTCATTTAGTTTATTTATATTTTCTTCTTTTTCTTTTATAGTGGTATTTATAGTGTTTATTTCATCGTTTAGGGTATCTATAACTAGTTCTATATCTAGGCTTGTGCTTAATATATTATTTACATCATCACTAGTTAGATAGTTATATAGGTCTTTTTTTGTTTCTAGGGAGGATAATTCGTTATATAAGTCATTAATTGTTTTAGCGGATACTATATTTAGTGGTAATAGTAGTATTAGAATAAATGAGATTGTTTTTTTCATAGGTCCTCCTTGTTAATTAGCATTTATTCTAATACTATTATCTTTGTTTGTCAATTTACATTTGGTATATTTAGTGTATTTATTTAGGTAGACACTTTACATTTTGTTAGTTTTATTTTACAGAACATAGAAAAACACTTCAAAATAGAAGTGCCTTATTTATTCTTTATGGTTTTATATAGGAA
>CAVKYO010000070.1:0-22071 GCA_963660495.1 Acidaminococcus fermentans | reverse complement strand
TATTACCTTTTGGAATAGTATCATTAATTAAATTATTTATATCAGTTTGTACTTGTGTTAGTTTACTACCTAACATACTACCAGATGTATCAAGTACTAAAATCACATCCGTATAATCATTCTTTAATTTCTCAACTGTATTTAGTTTTAAATTAATTCTTGCCTTACCCTTGCTTAGCCAGGATGCAGTCTTAGTTATTTGCCAAGAGCCTTCCTCCGTACTTGAATACGCTAATGTAGTTGAAGGTATTGTTACACTTGGAGTTGGCGTTAAACTAGCTAGCGAACTACTTATAAACACTATTAAAAGTCCTATCAAAAGGATAGAACTTATTACAAATTTCTTATTACTTAAAAGTTTGGCACAATTAAAACGTCTGTCTGTCTGTCTGTCTGTCTGTCTGTCTGTCTGTCTAAGGATAGACTTTATTTTATACCTTGTCAACATATTTATCGCCAAACCTTTACTTTTTTTATTACACTTACATTGTATCAGTTATTAACTTGTTTTTCAAGAACTAACCATCACTCCAGAAAACATAAACTAACCATCACTCCAGAAAACATAAATCTTTATTTTAAATAAATTTATAACATTTTCAAAGTATAGTGCATTTTTATAAAATCTAATTAGTTGGAACAACATAAGGACTAGTCATACTACCATCACCAGATACATATGTAGTACCAGAAACTAATGAAATAGCAGGTCTAATTCCATTATTAAATTCAACATAATCAAAAGCAAGATCAGAAGTAGAAATGTCCTTTTGCATAGCCCCAGAAAAGTAAAACGCCGCAGGAGACATTAACCAGTAACCATTAAAATAATCAATAACCCTAGCTTTACTATTATTAAGTAAATTCATCTCAGCACTACTCATTAAACCTACAGAATAATTCAACTTTGCCTTCTCATTTGATACACTAAACCTATCAGTTACATTACTACAATATAAATTACTTGTCGTATTAAATTCATTAAACTCTAAATATTCAGATTCAGTGACACTACCATTATTAGAATTCCAACCATGTAAATTAGAAATACTTCTATCATTACAATATATAGTATCTTCTATATACTTAGAATAACTATTCAAATTATTCTTATACCATAATTCTATCATTTTCTTCATAGTAGAATCATATTTATTAACATCATCAGCATAAAGCATTTCATTTAAAGCATCATTAATATCATTACCAGAATCCAAAATAATATATAAATAAGTTGCATCATAATAATTAGCTTGAGGAGGTTTTACCATATAAATATAAGCAATAGAACTACAAACACCAGTATCATTTAAACATGTATAATGAGCATTATCAAGCTTATTATAATTATTACTATCAGAAATATTCCAAAAAGTAGTTGAATCACCAGATAAAGTATACTGTCCATTTTGATAAGTAAAACTATTAGCATACTTATAATTCATATTATTAACATCAACATAATTAATTTTTGTAGCCGTAGCAAGCGTAACATACAATAATGAACTACATGTATTATTACTAGCATTCTTACATAAATATTTACCATTTACATTACTATAATTAGAATACCAATCAGTATTTTTTATAGTAGTAGGACTATTAATAGTATATGTACCATCACCATTATCAGTATAAGAACTTCCATATGTATAATTACTTTGATAACTACTTAAAGCATTCCCATTAGTTAACTCAATATATAACATAGTAGAACCAGATACATCAGCTATATAAAATAAACTAGTCCTAGTAGAAGAACTACTAGTCTTAAGTAAAGTATATTTACCTTTTAAACTAGAATAATTACTAGTTGATGAAACCTTAGAAGCACCAGATAATTTATAAGTACCAGTACTTGCTGTATAAGTATAATTACTAGCATAATAATAAGAAGTAGATAGTGTAGCACTCTTTAACAGTACCTCTGAATTAGACGTAAACTTTTTATATGGATACACACTATTATACATATATCCAACATAACTAGGCGAATCATTAGATAAATTATATTGTGATAATCCAATGTATGAATAATTAATTACATAAGTTAAAGATATTAAATCAGCTGTAGTAGAACTATCATATTCATCAACATAATACACTCTTGAGCAACCTGTTGTAGAAGTAGTTAAACAAGTATATTTACCAATTAAATTCTTATAAGTTGAATCCGACCAAGTCGCTTTAGTAGTACTTCCTGACAAACTAAATGTACTACTACTAGAATTATAAGTATAACTAGTTCCATAATAAATATTTTCAGGCATTGAAACTGCTTCTGCTAAACCTGTTGTTCCAACATGAGTATCTCTATCAGTACCACAAGCTCCATTTAAATCAGGCTCTCCATTATAAATCATTTTCACTCCACCAGTATCAGTTGTTCTAATCATTTGCCAACACATACCAGCAAACAAAACATTATTTTTATTAAGAATTGCTGTACCTTCATCATCAGATGTAGCGTAATAATAATATATTTTACTTTGTCCTATTCCATTAACAGAATCTTGATGACTACCGGTATATTCCTTTGCTAAACCATTTGATAAAGCCTCATTCTTAACAACTTTATATAAAGTAACACTCTCTTCAACAGTTCCATCCATAGACTTATTAAGACCGACTTTCGACCAAGTAGCCTTTAAAGTTACATCAAAACCTGGCATAACAAAACTACTATCACCTATTTTATTAATATCAGAAGTAACAAATTCCCATCCTTTAAACTGATACCCAAAACATACAGGTATATTACTAGAAATACTAACATTATCATAAACTAAATATTTACTATCACTAGGAACATTAGAAACACTACAACCTGACGAAGCATTTCCTAAATAAGAAACAGTATACGCACCAGCTAAAATAGGACTCTTAGAAGAACTAATATTTTCTTCTATATTTCCTATTTTTGATACAATACTTTCACTACTATTAGTATTATATAAATCATTAAAGTTAACATCATTTTTTAAAGAAATATTAATATTAATAGTTACTGTATCCCCAGAATAAAACATATCATCAGAAGTAATATTCCAAACAACTTTATTATCATTAAAATTAACATTTCCTAAAGAACTACTTACCTTATCAATACTAAAATACGAATCATTAACATTATCTATTATTTCAAAATTATCATATTTAACAGAATTAAACATTAATTTATGTAAAACATTTTCCATAGTAATATCAGTTGCTAAAAACTGTTTATCACTTATATTCTTAACAGCATCTAAAATTTCTTCTCCCATTCCATATTGAATAGCACTAATATTTATATATGAATATTGTGACTTTAAATAAGTATACTGAGAAACTTCATTAGGAATATCAACATTAGGATATCCATCTGTTAAAAATATTACATCAACAGTCTTACTATTATTATAATTATAATTAGAAAGAATATCATCGACCTTAACAAAAGCTTGATAATAATTTGTATTACCAGTAGGATTAATATCATTAACTAAATTTGAAATATAATCAAAATCATTTGTAAATTCTGATAAAATTGTAGCCGTATCATTAAAACTAATTAAAGCAATACTATCAACTTTTGTATTATTTGTTAATGAAGTTAATACATTAATTAAATTTTGTTTTATATTACTAAAATTACCTGAATACATTGAAGCAGAGTTATCTATAACTAATATAATATCTCTATCTTTATCATCATTTTTTTCAACACTATCTACATTAAAAGTAATCCTAGCTTTACCTTTACTAATCCAAGAAGCTGACTTAGTAACTTTCCAAGCTCCTTGTTCTAAAGTATCATAATCTAAATTTTCAGACTTTATCTCTATAGATTTAACAGGTACACTAGCCGCAAAAGAATTAGTAATTAAAAAGACTAATCCAAACAAAAAAAGAATAGCACAAAGTATTATCCTAACTTTATTATTTACTAATTGTTTTAATAAATTAACTATTCTCTTCAACATAAGTCTCCTATCTAATATCTTTTCTCCCAACCAGATAATTTAGCGTGTACAACTAATTTTTGCCAACTATTATGACAAGTAGTTAAAGTTAATATTTTATCAGACGAATCAAAATCATCAACATTATAATTAATAATACTTCTATTCTTAATTAATTCTATAAATTTAAGATATTCTTCATTACTATCAAATCCAGTAGTTAAATAATCATTAGTACCAGATATTAAATAAATACTAAATATTTCAAATATATAATTATTATAAGGAGTAGAAACATTTATAATATGTTTTCCATTATCTAAGTTTAATAAATTCCTCAAACTACCAAACATAGTACCATCTGTTCTACCATGTCCATACATAATATTATTACTAACTAAATCATCAATATCATTTCTATAGTCTAAATAAGGCCATCCTGAACTATTCCAAGACTTATCATATGAATGATTTAAATAATAATAATTATCACTATGTTTAACTATTGGATAATTAACATTAGTATCTAAAACTTGTACCCATGCAACTACTTCATTATTTGTTTTTGAAAGTTCACTAAAATCAACTGCTAAAAATTTACTATCTCTAACAACACTAACTTTAGTCATTTCTTCTATCTTTTCTGTTACTTCTTTAGTCTTTTTACTATCTTTATACCAAATAAAAATATTATATATAGAAAAGAGCATAATACAAATAGATAATATAAATATAATTTTAAATATTAATTTCTTATTCATACTTATGCTCCTCCTATAATAATATATTATTTGTATCTTCATTAGTAACTTCAGTTTTTGCTTCATTAAAAGTATTTTGTTGTTCTAAATTATTAATTATTACAGGTTCATTATTTATAGTAGTATTATTACTATTTGTAACAGTTAAAGTTTCAACGTTATTATTACTACTAGTAGAAGGGTTTAGAGAGGTGCCTACTACACTCGTATTATTAAATGTTTCTTGAGTACTAATTATATTATTATTAATAGGTTCTACGTGTGTGATGGCCGTATTATTATTAATATTAATATTAGTATTAGTATCAATTTGTTTTTTCTTTTTACCTTTAATACTAAAGATAATTACTAAAAGTAATATTACAAATACTATAAATAAACTTACATATAAAATAATATCATCAGAACCAAGTTTTGTTTCAACTGGAATACTTTCTAAAACTTTAGGACTATATTCTACTCTAGTCCCACGTACTAATAATCGGTGTGTATTTACTGCATATGGTGTACAAGTAACTAGTGTTACATAATCCTCTCCTTCCTGAAGTTCTAATTCTGAAACATCAGCTGGTTCAACAACAAGTACTTGATCTACTTCATAAGCAAATACTTCATCTAGGATATATATATAAAACATATCTCCTATTTTAAGTTGATTTAAATCTGTAAATAATCTTGCTGAAGGAAGACCTGAATGTGCAGATAATACGGAATGAGTACTTTCTCCTCCTACTGGAAAAGAACTACCTTCTAAATGACCTACACCTTTCTGTAAAACTTCATCACTTGTACCATGATAGATAGGAACTTTAATATCTATCTTTGGTATATTTAAATAACCCATCATTCCATTACTATTAACATTTAAAATGTTTTTGTATTCTTCAGATAAATTTTCTTTAGGATTAACAAAAGCATCAACAATATCAACAGTAGATAAACTTTTATTATAATTTCTAGCTTCTTCAATTAACAAAGTATTTTTATTACTAGTATTAGAAGCAATAGTATCAGAGTAATCATTAATAACTACTTGAGCTTTATTAGAATTCATAAAATTAGAAATAACAGGATATAACATTATAAGTAATCCAATAATTACAAGTAAAGAAAATGTAATTATAGGAATATATTTTTTAAAAGTCTTATTCATTTAAAATACCTTTATTTTTATAAATAACACCATAAGTAAATATAGATACAATAATAAGTAAACTAATATCGGTAGCACTTAATATTAAAGTTATTGTTAGTAACCAAGTAATTACTTTATTATTCATTATATAATCTCCTTAATATGATATTCTCAAATATTAAAAGGATATACCTAATAATATTTGAGAAATTATCTATATTTAAGCAGTTTGTTCTTGTTTTTTCTTTCTAGTATAAAGAACTAAAAGTAATACAGCACTAACTACAGTAATCATACCGATAACAGTATATAAGATACTACCAGTACCACCTGTAAATGGTAATATACCAGCTTCAAATGCAGCTACTTCTGTTACATAATAACCTTCAGTAGTACTTGCAGTAGATCCTTCAATTTTTACTTTCATACTAACTGCGTCTTTAGGTAAACTATAACCTGATGCAGTTGATGTTTGTTTTAAATAATAAGTACCTGAAGCAACACCTGGTAGACGTCCTTTACCTGTACTATCAGTAGTAAGTGTTCCTATTTTAGTAGTTAATGAAGAATCTGAATATACATCGAATGTAACTCCAGAAAGTACTTTAGATTTATCTCCATTAGCGTAAATTAATACTTCAACACCATAAGTAAATACTGATGTACTAGTAGCAGATGAAGTAGTAGTACCAGTACCATAAGGTTCATTTGAATAAGTAAGTACTGCACTGTTAAGGTTACCATTGTCACCTAATGTAGCATTACTATTTAATTTTGCCTTATATTGTACAGTAACTGTTGTACTAGTAACATAATCAACATTAAATACTATAGTAATTGATTGTCCTGAAATAGTAGCTGTTGCTACGGTATTACCAGAAGCATTTTTAAATGTACCATTATTATTAGTTAAAGTAGTTTCTCCATCTTTAATTGACATACTACTAACACTTGATAAAGTAATACCATTAGCTGCTGTATCTTTAATCATATAAGCTTTATTAGTAGCATTAGTTGGATATTGTGGAACTCCAGCAACTAAGAAATATGAGAATTCTGTTCCTATATTGTAGTTACCATCAACATGTCCAATAGATCCAACTGATTTAGTAACTGAAGCACTACTAACTTTAGCTACTATAGTAGCATCATCTATAGTCCAATCGTTACCATTAGCTTTTGGAACAACGTTACCTACCATAACTGCATATACACTAGTAGTTACTTTTGGTAATACTAAGTATGCACCAGCTGCTACACTTCCACCAGTACCACCTTCATTAGCACTATAAGTTAAAGTAGTACCAGTAACTGAATTAGTTTTAATATAACTTGCATAAGCACTAGCTAATTTATCTAATGTAGAAGTAGTTCTAGTAGATCCAGAAGTAATATCTCCATTAGTTAGCTTATAATACTCATCTACTGTAAGATTTTTATAAGTAGATGAACTAGCTAAGAAAGCTTTAAATGTACTAGTGAACTCATAAGTAACAACGTTAGTTGAACTATTATAAAATGTATCTAATATTTTATAAGCAACTAAAGTATCACTTGCAGGTGCATTAGTAATCATAATTGCAGCCTCATCAGTTACAATATAACTATTTGTATCAGTTGTACCTTTAGTTGATCCAACTGTAAGTGAAGCAGCATCAACATTAAATACTAAGCCAAATGTAAATATCGCAACTAATAAGCCAAGTAATTTTTTCTTCATTTTTTTACATCCTTTCTTTTTTTATATATAACAAACTTTACTCAAATACCATTAAAATATTTACGAGTTGAAGCTACTCATCCTCACCTAAACGCCATCTGAATTAAAGTTTTGTTACCAAACAACTATTTATTTTTATTTTTATTTTTTTTATATAAAACATACCCAGTAACACCAGACATTATTATTATTAATCCTAATATTGTATAAATAATAGTACCAGTCCCACCAGTGAATGGTAATATACCTGAACTATTAACAGGTATCTCTACTTTATAGTAACCATCAGTACTCCCAGAAACAGCTCCCGTAGTTTTAACTTTCATTGATGTAGTTGTTGCTAAAGAATAACCTGATGCAGTCTTAGTATTTTTTAAATAATAAGTACCTTCTGCTACTCCTACCAAAGTACCTTTACCAGTTGAATCTGTAGTAATAGTACCAACTTTTTCAGAAAGACTTGAATCAGTATAAACATCAAAAGTCATATTTGAAATACCTATACTTGTACCAGATTTATATGCAAATAATTCTAATCCATAAGTATATACAGTAGTACTAGATGTAACAGTAGTAGTACCAGTACCATACGGATCATTTGAATAAGTAAGTACTGCACTATTTATATTACCCGTATCTCCAAGTACTGCACTAGAATTAAGTTTAGCTTCATATGTAACAGTAACTTTATTAGTAGTAACATAGTTAACATCAAAAGTAATAGTAACAGTTTGTCCAGAAATAGATATTGTTGCTACGGTATTACCAGATGAATTAACTACAGTACCATCACTCTTAGTAGTCAAAGTAGTTTCTCCATCTTTAATAACAAAACTACTAATACCAGATAAACTAATACCAGTACCTAATGTATCAGTAATTGTATAAACTCTATTAATAGAATTAGTCGGATATGTAGGAACAGTACCAACTACATAATATTTATAGGTATCAGCTAATCCATAACTAGCACTTGTAGTACCAATAGCAGAAACAGACTTAGAAACACCAGCTTTGCTTACTTTTGGCGAAATAATACTAGAATCAACATACCATTCACCGGCAGTATTAACTTTAGGAACCATATTAGCAGTCATTACCGCATAAACATTCATTGTACTCATAGGTAAAATCAAATATACACCAGCATTTAAAAATAACATAAAGTCATTTCCAACATCAAAAGAAATGCCATTTGTTTTTATATAAGTTGTATAAAGACTTAACAATTTATCTAAAGTTGAATTAGTAACAGTAGATGTAGAATTATTAGAAGTCAAATTCATATAATCATCAATAGTTAAGTTTTTATAAGTAGAATTACTTGCCAAAAATGTTTTAAAATTACTAGTAAATTCATAAGTAATTACATTAGAACTTTCATTATAAAAAACATCTATTATCTTGTAAGCAGATATATCAACAGTTTCAACAACAGCATCATCAAATTCAAACGTGCCACGCGATGTAACTAATTTACTATTAGGATCAGTTGTACCAGAAACACTAGAATCAACAATTAAAGCAGCATTAACATCAACAAGACTAAATCCTATAATTGCTATCAGAGCAAACAAAATTACTTTTAAAGCCTTTTTCATATTACTTCTTACCTTTCTTCTTTATAAATATATAACAAACTATACATATAACTAAAGAAACAACAAATAAGGAAACATATATATACAATGGATCAAAAGTATTTGGAACATTAGTAGTATCTCCTTTATTAACATTAAGCGACTTAGCTTCAGTCTTCATTAAGACAGTTAAGTCATACATAAATACTTCATTTATCTCATTATAATTAGGTAAACTTAATAAAACTGGTCCAGATGAATATTCATAATCTGTAGTCTTTTTATTATCAGCTTCTAATAAATATAAACCTGTCTTTAAATCACTAAAAGTAAACTTACCAGTACTATCAGTTGTAAAAGTATCGAAATAATCAATATCATTATCATCAATATACTTACTAATACCTTTAGCGTAATCACTCCATTTAGTATTATCCTTAACTAAAGTATTAATATCAGTACCATAATCACTAAATTCATCTACATAAGTATACTCTGCAAAATTACTTATATCAGCAATACGATACAAATAAATCTTAGTATCAGAAATAACTGTATCACTATAATTATATTTACCAGTAATACTACATACCTTATCTACATCTATTCCTTGAGCAAAACAATTAGTTATTGAAATAAAGAATGAAACTACAATGACTAATAACAATTTAAATCTTTTCATTATGCCAAACTTCCTTTCTTCTTAGTATAACTAACATACCCTACTGATGACATTAGAATTATTAAAATACCAATGATTACATATGGAATATTACCAACTCCACCAGTATTAGGTAACATATTAATCTCTTCATTTACTAAATCAACATCAACAGTACCAGTCGTATTAGGAATACTTGTACCATTAAATGTAATACTACCATCATCCCCAACAACAACAGTATAAGTATTAGAAAGTATTTGATAACCAGAATCTACTTTAGTTTGTTTTAAATAATATGTACTACCAGGAACTAATCCTTTAAAATTCATACCTGTTCCAAACGTATTATTTAAACTAGCATCTGTATATAATGTAAATTGTGAATTAGTTAAATCATCTCCAGAAGTATTTTTTAAATTAACATTTAAAGTAACATTTGATACTTTAAAATTAACTGAAACTTTATAATCCTTAGTAGTATCTAAGTAATATCCTGTACTAGTTAAAGCACCAGTTAGTTCAACAACATTTACATAATCTTTAACTATATCATTTGATACTACATATTTAGCCGAAATTGTTACACTAGAATTAGCTCCTAAAGTACTTATTTTTACAAAGCTATCATTCATAACTGTATAACTATTACCATTACTTACAAATGTCGCTCCATCTAATTTTTCTTGTAACATTACATCACTAATAGCGTAAGATTCATTATTAGTAACTACGATATTAAAATTAACTGTATCTCCTTCTTGATAAACATCTTTTTTATTAGCTATATCAATAGAAATACTTGGCGAGAAGTATCCAGAAAATAACATCCATTCACCATAGATAACTACATCTTCTTCTGGCATTTCAAATGTCTTAGTCTTATACCAACCTAAGAATTTATAACCTGTTGCGACTGGATCATCAGCAAGTGTAACTGTTTCCCCTGGTGCATATGAAACTGTAGCTGGTAATAAACTACTTGCATTATCAGGAACTACAGATCCTTGGAATTGATATGAAACTGCATATTTAATTTTTTCAAAAGAACCCGTTATTGTAATATTAGTATTTGGCATTTGGAAAATTCCTTCATCATTAACAGTAACAGTACTTGGAACTGTCCAACCTAAGAATTTATATCCAGATACTACATCTCCTACTTTTAATGAATCAAGTTTTACATCGCTTCCATAACTATAACTCTTAGTTGTTGGAACACTAAATCCATCAGGAGCATCTCCTGTAATTGAATAAATAACATTATAAGTAGTTTTCTTAGTAAAGCTACCAGTAAATACTACATTAGAAGCTGGCATTGTAAATGAACCTGAACTAACTGTAACATCTGAACTACTCCATCCAGAGAACGTATAATTTGAAACATTAGGTTCTGCTTCAACTCCTACTGTTACTCCAGCATTATAACTACTAACACTTGGAGCATCAGGAACATCATCTGGAACAGTACCTGTATACTTATAAGTTACAGAATACAAAGTTGCTTCTTCATCTCCCATAAAGGCATGTACTGTATTAGACTTAGTTGAAAAATCATTTTCTCTAGCAAAAGCAGTATTATAAAAGTCCATTCTAGAACCAGTTAAAGCCGGTGTTGTTGTAACTATACCAACTGTTAACTTACAACCTGCCTGTAAATTTTTAACTTTAAAAGAAACAGTTCTAGTAGACTCATCATAAACAAGACCTGCAAAGTCCCCTACAACAGAACCAGGACAACTAGTACCATCACTTCTTTTAACAGCTCCAATTGTTCCATCATCAGTTGAAACAAACTCTTTAAAAGTTAAACCATCAGGTATCTTATCTTCAACATAAATATAATCACTATGTACATCAGCAGTTGCTGAATCACTTGAAGTAACAGCCTTAGCATCTGTTCCATCATAAATAACATCAATATAATAAGTTAAATCACTATTAGGTGCAATTCTAGCACCATCATCTAAAGTAGCAGCAAAAGAACCGGTAAGTAACATAATTATAAATGATGACACTCCAATAAAAAGAGCTACAGCAACAATATAATTCAAACGTTTCTTTTTCAAAATGCCACCTCCCACTAAAATATATATAAGCACAAACTACATAATCATAATAGCTTTACCATCTTATAGACATTATAGCAAAGTTTCAAACTGAATTCAATATGAAAAAATATGAGTTTCAGTTTTTTTTCAAGTTTTTCTTATTTAGTTTCAACATAACTCAAATAATTCGCAAAAAAATATCGCAGTTTTCACATCTTATTTAAATTTATATACAGTTTAATTTCTAATTATTTATACTTTTTCATTGTAAGCTCAATAATAGCTTAAACGTACTAAAAAAAGTGAATCTGTGGAAAACGCAAATTCACTTTTTCTATATCAATTACCTAAACTAAAAGTCTTGACTGATAATTTAACTATTATTCATCATCTTCTAAAAAGTAATTAACCATTTTTTCATAGTTATCTTGACTATTCAAACAAGTATCTATTAAATAACCTTTTTCATTATTTGTTTGATATTTTTTGATACCCATTATATAAAAATCTTTATTTCTATCTTCAACAAAGAAAGGCATTATATCATTATATAGACACTCCCTAAACATTATCATTCTTCCAACACGACCATTTCCATCTTGAAAAGGGTGAATTTTTTCAAATCTAACATGAAATTCAATAATATCTTCAATTGTTTTCTTATCTATTTTATCGTACCAGCTTAATAATTCTTTCATATCATTTGCTACATTACTTGGCAAAGATGTTGTAATATTACCAACAAAGTTTTTTTTCTTTTTATATTCACCAACATTAAACCATTCTTTTTCACTATCAGTTAAAGTTCCCTCTTTTAAGATAAAGTAAAATTTTTTTATCATGTCTTCAGTTAGTTTATCATCAATAGTATCTAACATATATTTAAATAAAGTAAAATGATTCTTTATTTCATTAGCATCTTTTAAAACAATAATTTTATCTTTACTCGTTAAAATCGTTCCTGTATCATAGATACTTGCAGTTTCATCAGGTGTTATTGTAGATCCTTCAATATGATTAGTATTATAAGAAAAATCAAGCTGTGTCTTATGATATAAATTTCCAGATAAATTCATATTTTTTTGTTCTATTAATATTTTTTTTATTTTACTTACTTCCATTTTCTTACCTCACTTTAAAATTAATTCTACTTCTTTCATTGTTTTGAAATTGCATATAAATGCAATACTAAATAGCCAAGCATTAAGATAAATGAAATAATCACTAATATTAAGCCAGCAATTTGAATCTTATTTAATCTTTTTAAACTCCTCAATAGCATTTTTCAAAGAATCAATAACTACTTATTACTTATTGAACTCTCTATATGTTCATCGCTTCGTTTAATTCATTTCCTCTTAATTTAGATTAATATGCAAGCAAAGACACTTAACCTAAAACATATACTTATCCTGCCTATTTAGACAAACATCCAGGTATCCTACTCTAACAACTAGATTTTCTTGGAACAATTAAAACAGATAACAATAATATTTTATCATTTATTCTACCAGATTTGCAATTTATTTTATTGTAACTAACACAAGAACTATTTTTACCAACTAAAGAAAAAAGGATATTATCACTAACATCCTAAATAAATATATATTCTGGTTTTTTATAGTTCAAAGAGTAATCTTTTTCTTCCATATACTCTGAAACACAAACTACTTTTTCTTCTTCAAGACTCCTTTTAACATCAATTATTCTTTGATTCCTAGAACCTCTAAAGTATATATCAAAACTCTTCTCTTCTAACACAAATTTACCATCAACTAAAACATCTATATATTGAAGTAAAGCTCTTTGTTTTGGATTAATAAGAAGCTTTTCATATGTAAAACCAGTATAACACCAAACATTAAGTCCTAACTCTTTAGCGGCTTTACAAATTTCTAAACAAGCTTCACTTTGACACATTGGATCTCCTCCAGATAAAGTAATTCCATCTTGACCTTCTAAGTTTTTTAACTCTTCAATCACTTCATCAACGTCTACTAAACATCCAGCATTAAAATCATGTGTCCCTGGGTTATGACAGCCTTTACAGTTATGAGGACACCCTTGAGTCCATATAACTGTTCTTATTCCTTCTCCATCAACAATAGAATCAGGTTGTAAATCTGCGGCTAATCTAATTTCCATTTACTTTGTCTCTTTTAATAGTTCTTTAACACCAGAATGTTTAACACGATCTTTTTCTTCTGCTCTTTTACCGTTATTAAATCTAGAAACATCTCCTGCTAAATATCCAGTAACTCTTCTAATTCTTTCAAATTTTTCTCCTTCGCCAACTATTTTTTCCATAATAAATATTCCTCCTATCTTTTTATTTTTTATTTTTATCTTCCACAACACTCAGGTGCTGTAATTTGTTCTACAGGTATTCCTTCAAATTCATGTCTTCCACAACCTGGACAAACATCATTAATTACACCAACATATCCACATACTGGATCTCTATCTACTGGATGGTTAATTGCTCCATATCCAATACCAGATTCTTTCATTATACGAATAACTTTTTCAAAAGCATCAACGTTACTAGCAACATCTCCATCTAATTCAATATATGAAATATGTCCACCATTAGTAAATTCATGATAAGGAGCTTCAGTCTTAATCTTATCAACAATACTAATATTATAATAAACTGGTACATGGAATGAATTTGTATAATATTCTCTATCAGTAACACCTTTAATTTTTCCATAAATTGCTCTATCAATAGCTGTAAATCTTCCAGATAATCCTTCAGCTGGTGTAGCTAAACAAGTAAAGTTTAAATTATATTTTTGTGAATTTTCATCACATCTGTTTCTCATAAATTTAATTATCTCAAGGCCTAATTTCTGACTTTTTTTACTTTCACCATGATGCTCACCAGTTAAAGCCTTTAAACACTCCGCAAGACCTATAAATCCAGTTGATAATGAACCATGTTTCCATACTTTTCTTAAACGATCAGTAGGTTTTAATTTTTCACCATTGGTCCAAACTCCTTCTCCTAATAAGAATGGAAAGTTATATGAATGTTTACTACATTGTACTTCAAATCTTTCAAGTAATTGATCACGAACCTTATCCATGATTTCTCCAAGTTCTTCATAAAAGCCTTTCATATCTGCTTTATCTCTTTCTTTTAAAGCTATACCATATTTAATACCAAGTCTAGGTAAATTAATTGTTGTAAATGATAAATTTCCTCTACCAGTAACAACTTGATTATCAGGTGAAGTAACATCTGCCAAAACTCTTGTACGACATCCCATATAAGCTATTTCAGTATTAATATCTCCTGGTTTATAATATTGTAAATTAAATGGAGCATCAACAAATGCGAAGTTAGGGAAAAGTCTTTTAGCTGATACTTTACAAGCTAATCTAAATAAATCATAGTTAGGATCTTCTTTATTATAATTAATTCCCTCTTTTACTTTAAATATTGAAACTGGGAATATTGGAGTTTCTCCATTACCTAAACCTCTATCTGTTGCTAAAAGTAAATTTCTAATAACCATTCTACCTTCTGGAGAAGTATCAGTACCAAAGTTTACTGATGAAAATGGTACTTGAGCCCCAGCTCTAGAATGCATTGTATTTAAATTATGAATAAATGCTTCCATTGCTTGTTGAGTAGCTCTATCAGTTTTTTGTACAGCTTTCTCACTTGCTAATTTAAATATTTCTTTTACTCTATTAGATCCTTTTTGATAATCAGAAAATTCTTCTAAATTAACTTCAATACTTTCTACTTTATCGATTTCACGAATAATTCTATCTATATTAATAACACCAATAAAACCATCTAAATCTAAAAAGTCATATATAGTTTGTTTAAATTGTTTCTTAAATGTTTTTAAAACACCAGGTGCTAAATAATAATCAAGTGCTGGTATTGATTGTCCACCATGTTGATCATTTTGATTAGCTTGAATAACTATCGCAGCAAGTGAACTATAAGTTGAAATATCTTGTGGAGGTCTTACATATCCATGACCTGTATCAAATCCATTTTTAAATAATCTTGATAAATCTATTTGACAACAAGTAGTAGTACCCATTGCTAAAAAGTCCATATCGTGAATGTGAATTTCACCTTCATCATGCATTTTTGCATATTCAGGTTTCATTAAATATGCTTTAGCAAATTCTCTTGAAACAGTAGATCCATATTGAAGCATAGTACCCATTGGACTATTACCATCAATATTAGCATTTTCTCTTTTAGCGTCTTCTTCGTTTGCTGATTTCAATCCTAAGTTTTCTAAAGATTTTAAAAATTTATGAGTCTTCTTATCATCAAAAAATGATTGACGTGATAAAGTTCTTCTTTCACGATATTCAGAAAATGATTTATAAACATCTTCATATCCTTTTAAAGATAATTCTTCTTCAATAAAGTCTTGAATTTGTTCAATTTGAAATTTATCAGTATTCTTTACTTCTTTTTCAATTCTTTTTAAAACTGCTTGATATACTTTTTGAATATCTTTAGAATCATACTTACGAAGTTTCTCATCTTCACCATTATCTATTTCTACACTATCAAAACCTTTTTTTATTGCTAAAGCTATTTTAGTCTCATCAAATGGAACCTTTTTTCCATTTCTTTTTATAACCATAATATTTTCTAACTTTTCACTTACTTCTACCATATATAAAAACCTCCCGTATAAGTAACTTCTAAATTCATTTTAAAAACTAAAGAAACAAAAATCAATACTAAAATCGACACTTTTTTTACCATTTTTTTTAATACGTTGATATATAAAGAAAACATCAAAAAAATATTTTTGTTCGATTTACGACAATTTACATTTTTGTACATTTAGGAAAATTAAAATATTAAAAAAACAATTTTTTTTCAAAATAAAAATTACCATTTCCTTATAAAATAAAGAAATTAGTAATTTAAAAACATCAAAAAATCAAAAAATACAAAAAATCATTTTTTACATTTTTCTAATTTTCGTATCAGTTGAACCAAATCCACCATTTCTAGTACCAGTAGCTTCATCATTATCTACAGTTAAAAATTTAGTAAAAACAACCTGCCCAATAACATCCCCTTTTTTAACTTCAATATCATGATCACTACAGTTAAAATAAGCAAAGTAAAAATGCCCATCATTATCTTCATTTCCATAATAGTCAGAATCAATTAATCCTACACTATTAGCCATTAAAAATCCTTTTTTAGGTCCAGAACTTCTATTAAGTAATAAGAAACACTCATCATCCATACAATAGCCCTTTAAACCAGTTGGAATAAGTGTTGGCTTAATACCTGGCTTATACATAGGAATAACTACATCTTCTGCTGCTTCTACATCATATCCTGCTGAATGAGCAGTCTTTCTAACTGGCAAATTTATCCCTTTATCTTCATATCCTTTAACAATTTCAAATCCACGTCTTTTCATTAAACTTCTCCTTTTAAAATATTACTATTATCAATATACAAATTAATTTTATTATTATCAAGACTTTTTTTAACATCAATTATTCTCTGATTACTACTTCCTACATAATGAAGTTTTTCTAAAGCAAGTCCAAGTACAAATCTACCTTCAAGTAAAACATCAACACTATCTAATATATTTTTTAAATTCTTATCATCTTTAACTTGCTTCATCAATTCTTCCCAAGTATAGCCAGTATAACACCAAATATTTTTATCTGGAAATTTTTCTTTAATCTCCATCATTAAAGTACTTAATTCTTCTCTATTATCTAAATATAATGGATCTCCTCCAGAAAAAGTAATACCAGAGCACCAGTCTTTTTCTAATTCATCAAATATCTCTTTTTTAGAAGCCTCATCAAATATAAGTCCATCATTAGCGTCCCATGTAATTGGATTCTGACAAGCATGACAATGATGAGAACATCCAGCTAGCCATAAAACAACTCTAAGTCCTTCACCATTTAACATATCTGCCTTTGTAATATTATGATATCTCATACTACATTGACTTCCTTTCAGATATCTCTACCATTTTTGCGTTACTTAACATTGTATCTCCATGTACCCTAGAATATGATAAATAACCATTCATTCTATCTATTTTAGTAAGATCACTACTTCCGCATTTAGGACAAACATCCATTTCTAATTCTTCATGTCCACAGTTATTACAATAAGCTAAACTCAAATTAACACCTTCATAAAAACCTAGTTTCATAGCTCTTTCTACATATGTAAGCATAGCTTCTTTATTATAACTTAAATTATAACGTACATATTGAATTCTACCACCTTTAAATAGTTCCCAAAAACGACTCTCTAAATCTTGTTTTTCTATACCAGTAATATCTTCCCATACACCACAGTGAAAACTATTAGAAACGTATTCTCTAGAACTTACCCCTTCAATAACACCATATTTCTTTCTAAATTGTTTTATTTGTAATCCACATAAATTCTCTGCAGGAGTACCATATATAGCGTATAAAATATTATCTTCCTTCTTAAACTCTAAAGTTTTTTCATTTATATATTTTAAAACTTCAACAGCAAATTCTCCATCTTCAACAATACTTTTTCCATTATATAAAACTTGTAATTCATTTAAAGCTGTTATTCCAAAAGATGCTGTTGAAGATCTAAGTACTGGTTCAATTGCTTCTTCTGGCTTTAAATCACCTCCATAAAAACCACCTTGACAATATGCCAAAGGATTAGTAGAAGCTTTTCTCTTAGCTAAATAACGATAAGTTCTAATATGTATTTTCCTAATCATTTCTAAGTAATAATCTAATACTTCATAAAAGTCCCTTTGTTCTTCTCTAGCTTTAGCTAAAATCATAGGTAAATGTAATGATATAGCCCCTATATTAAATCTTCCAATATATACAGGTTTATCATTTTTATCAACTGGTTCCATTCCCCCTTTTTCATACCAAGGTGATAAAAATGCTCTACATCCCATCGGACTAACTACTCTTCCATACTTTTTATACATATCACAAACATAACCTTCTCCAGTTAATGATAAATAATCTGGATACATTGTCTTTTGACTACATTTTATTGCTGCTAAAAAGTTATCTCTTAATACTCCACCTTTACCATGTAATTTCTCATCATATAAAAATACTAATTTAGGAAATAACGTAGGTCTTTTAAATCCTTTCTTACCTTGTCCTTCTCTATGTACATCTAACATAACTTTACTTATAAGTTTAGCATATTCATCTGTATCAATACCAAATGTAAATGTAACAAAAGGATAATCTCCTCTACTAGAACTAACTGTATTAAGTTTATACTCAACTCCTTGATATCCTTGTTCACACTCTCTTTTTACTTTATCCCAAGCATATTTATCAGCTTCTTCTTTAAAAGTATCTCCTTTAATATTTAAATACTCATCATAATATTTTTTATAAGTAAGCTTAGCGTACTTCTTTAACACAGTATCAACTTCTGGTACTGTAAATCCCCCATATTGCATAGCCGTAGTATTAATAATAACATCACCCATGACATTAAAAGCAGTTTGTAATGTTTTAGGTTCTGTATACCAAATATTACTCATCTCAAATCCATCTTTTAATACATTAGCCATATCAAATAAACAACAATTCATTGTATCACGTCTTGCACTCATATCATGTATATAAATATATCCATCTTTACAAGCTTCTATTTCATTAGCTGTTAAAAAGAATTTTTTATAAAGTTCTTTATTCAAACTATTATATATTAAACATCTCTGTGTAGTAACTAAAGCACTATCCATATTAGCACACTCTTTATCACCAATATAAGTAATTACTTGTGCCTTTTTATATACTTTATCTAAAATATGAACTACTTCTTTTTTATAATCTCTATATTCTCTATAACTTCTAGCTACTAATGGATTAACTTGATCTAAAGCAGATTCTACAAAACTATGTACTTGTTCTACTGTAGGATTAGTAGTCTGAGTATTAATCATATTCCAAACTATATCTATTATTTTATCAACAGCTTCATCTGTTAAATCAACCATTACTCTCTCAGCACTAGTAGTAACAGCTTTTCTTATTCTATCAGGATCAAACTTTTCTAAATTTCCATTTTTTTTAATAATTTTAATATCACGCATAATAACTTCTCCAATCTTATGTATTAAACTATAACTCAAATATTTAAAATAGACTGTTGCATTTGCAACCAATTCTAAAAAATGTTAAAATTATTTTATAGGAAGTGTATTAATATGTATGAAAATATTGAAAAAGAAAAGCTAAATAGTTTTAAAAGTAATTTGTCAAACTGTGTAAATATAAATCGTAAAGTATTTACAAACAAGGAATTAATTATTAGTAATTTCTCTAATAAAAAATTAATTGGCTTTATTATTTATGGAAAGGCTTCTATTATAAAAACTGATATTCATGGAAATACTACTATTTTACGTGAATTAAAGGAGAATGATATTTTTTCTAATTTATTTTTTCAACATTCTGAGGATGAAATATATATACTTAGTAATAATGATACTGAAGTTATTTTTATTGACTATTATAATATTTTAAAAAATTGTAACAAGAATTGTCCTTTTCACAACAACTTAGTAATTACTTTATTTGATTTATTAATAAAGGATAATCGTAAACAAAATGAAAAAATAGAATTATTATCTCAAAAAACAGTAAGAGATAAAATTCTATATTTTTTAAAACAAAGAATGAATAACGACAATGTATTTAAAGTAACAACTTCATACAAAGCTATAGCTGAATACATCGTCGTAGATAGAAGTAACTTAATGCGTGAATTAAACAAGTTAGAAAAAGAAGGATTAATCAAACGCAACAAGAATACTATTATTCTTTTTCTATAATATCACTACCCGCAATATTACTACCCATTTTATATTCATATATAGATGAATTACCAGCTTTATCAGTAATTTTTATATATACTTTATCAGCATCGCCCATTTGATCTTTAGAAATATAAAATTGATTATTAACATTGTCAATAGTGCAAAGTTCAAATCCCCTATTTTTAAGAAGATCGGAAAAAGAATTAGACTCTGTGAAAACATTTATAATAACGTTTAATAGCCAAGATTTATCAAGCTCATCAGCCACCTTACACTGTACACTTTTATCTGCAACATTAGAATCCAAAGAATATACTATTGAAGCAACATCAGATCCAGCTGGATTATTATTATTAAATCTAATCCGTAAAACATCAAAATCAAAATCCAATAATTTCTTATAAACCCATGTATAAGTAGTTTCAGAGACTTCTGTAATCACTGGTGCTGTATTATCTAAGTTAAAGTTATCAGAGTAAAGATCTGAAGTATATGTTTTACCATGTTTATCTTGAATATTAATTGGTTTAAATCTTAATTTAAAAGTACCAGATAATGAAGGATTATCTATATCAACAGTTACATTAGTAGTATTACCAGACGTTTCATTAAAAATTTTAGGACTAAAACTAGTTACACAATCGCCAGAAGAATTAGCTATACAATAAGAACCCGTACTATTTTCTTGCATTCCTCCTCCAGCAGTAGTCGTAAAAGAAATAGTAGCGGTCTTTGTTTTAGTCCATTCGGTAGCATCATTAATGCTAATACTACCTGTTATTTGACTATTAAACTCTGGTATAGCATCACACCTAGAAACTGGAGTTGAAGTTTGATAAACTATTTTTTCATCTTTTTTACAAGTAATATAAGGCTGATACACATATTTACCATCTTTTTTTTCAATATGAACAAAAGTATCAGGCCCTTTACAAGTAACGCCATTAGTCTCATAATCTTTTAACAAATTCTTACTTGACAACATATCATACTCAAGATCTTTACAACCAGTTGTAGCTGTGCCAAAAAGATCTTCTTCATAAGAATCAACATACAATTTGGCAGATGAAGTAACCGATTCTTCATACTTTACATACTTTTTTTCTCTATTTGTAGACTGTAATTGTTGAACTTCTGGTAAAGCCATAACGGTTATAATACCCATAATTACTATTGCTACTAATAGTTCAACCAAAGTAAAACCTTTATTATTCTTTCTCATATCATAACCTCTATCATAAATATTATATAAAAATTATAACACACAGAAAATCATATTACCAGAAAAATTAACAATAACTAAAATCTCTATTCAACAACAAAAGGATCATCAACAGTTCCAACTCCCTCAGATGTCTTGGTCCCAGGTGCAAGTGAAACGACGGGACGCACGC
>CAVKYO010000069.1:0-24374 GCA_963660495.1 Acidaminococcus fermentans | reverse complement strand
CTACATAAATAATTATCACTTATTTGTGCCTACACACACTATTTGACAATTATCCCACTTTTTTCTATTCATTAATTTGCGTAACAGTTAATAATAAATGAAATTTAAAACATCCTTCAGAAGAATTATCTTTATAAACTTTACAACTATATCCTAAATAACTATCAGCATCATCTTTCTCTAAATAAAGATTCAGCTTATTAGCCGGAAATGTTGCTGAAGTAATACCCGCATCAACATAACTACCATTAACAAGTTTATAATAAGTAAATGAATCATCATAATTGTATTGATTAGTCAATTTATAATATTCACGAGCTAAATCATCTGTCTTATCATAAGGCCAATCAATAGTAATAACCAAGTCCATTGAATCATTCTTATCCAAAACATCTTTAGGATAAGTAACATTAACAATAAAAGGATATGTATTTTTTAAATAAGCAAGCTTTTCATCATAAGTATTACCTATATCAGTAGCGTTCTCTCCCAATACACTAATATTATCAATATTAGCCTCAAACTTAGCTCTTAAATCACTATTATTTCTAATTTTAATAGTCTTAGTATAAGTATCCATCCCAGGATATAAATCAGAAGTAAGTATCTGTAAATCATTAACTTCAGAATTTTCATCTAAGAAATTAACATCCCAAGATATAACATTAGCTCTAACATTAACATTAGCACTAGATATAAATACAAACCAAGCATAAGCATTAACACCTAAAACAAATAAAGCCAAAAAGACACTACGTCTCTTTATTCTTTTTCTTTGTTTCTGCAAAGTATTATAAACTTTAGTAACATCAGCTTTATATAACTTCTTCTTCGTCCTCTTCACTTATCTCCTCAACACCTTTAGCCTTTTTCTTCTTATCTTCTTTTTCAATTAAACGTAACTCATTTCTCTCAACCTTAGCTTCAATTATAGTATCAGCTATTTCTAAAAATATAACTAAAACTAACGGACAAAATACTAAAAAGAAAAATCCATATATATTTTTAACTACATGATTAATAAAATTAACTACATAAACCTTCCCTAGTACTTTTCCAAGTATCTGTTCCTCAGTAATACTAGGATCTTCATATTCATTATTAACACCTTTCAAAGTATAATGAACTTTATTATCATCCAAAGTCTCTATCTTAATAATTCTATGTGTAACAACTAATCCTTTAACCGCATCCCTATTACCTAAATAAGCAATATCATCCCCTACTTTTAAAGTACTAGAATCAACTTCTTTAACTAAAATAACATCATTAATATTATATACAGGTTCCATTGATCCAGTCGCAACAGTAAACATTCTATAACCTAAAATACTAGAGTTATTAGTAATACGTTGAATCATTACAAATAATAAATATATTACTAAAAATGAAACTACAAATACTTTAATAATCCCATATATAATTTTAAAAGCCTTATTTTCAAGTAACTTCTGCATATTATACCCTTTCTAATAAGGAAAAATCATCAAGTAACCTCTTTTTATCTTTATCCATTCTATCCTTAAGTATTTTCAAAATAACTTTTCTTTTATTATTATTATTTAACTTAGTCTTTCTTATTTGTTTAATAAATACATCTTTTAATTCATCTTCAGTTAATGTATCATCTGTATCTAATAAATTAGAAATAAGTCTATCAATCACATTACTAAGCATCGAAACTTCATCTAATTTATTATCATCATTATTTAAAGATTTATTCGCAATATAAGTCATTAAAATAGCTTGATTATATTCACTTTTTAAATCTCCCTCATCAAAATAATCCTTTTTATCAACAACATTCTTATCTTTATTAACATAAGTCTGTATATAATTCCATAACTCTTCTGCTTTTCTAAAGTTTGGATTCTTTAAAATTACATTAGTCTTTCTAATTGGCGAACGTACTTTTTCAACATGAAGTTTACTAAGTGTAGTCATCAACTCTGTACCAAAGAAACCATCTAATTGGACTTTTACTTTCGCAAGACGTTCAGAATAAGATAAGTCACTACCATTACTTACTTCTTTAGTATTCTTATTAGTAGAATTAATAACTAATGAAAAAGTAATATCCTCATTTCCTACTTTAGAGTTTCCTTCATACTTAATATCTTTAATATCCTGATATGTAGAATTAGACCCAGTTGCCTCAACTCTTTGTTCAAAGAAAGCTCTCAAATTATTAATCAAAGTATAAATAAATCTATTTTCATAAGTATCTAAACTTTCCTCTTTATTGATATTCAATACTTTAGTAGGTTTAACATCACCAGTTTTTTGATTATAATCTTGTATTAAATTAGTATGTTGTGTTAAATGTATAACACTTTCAACTGTAATCTTTTTAGATAACTCAACTTTAACAATATCTTCTTCATTTACAATAAATCTCTTTGGATTACGTAAAATATTATCTATATAAGGTAAAACATCTTCTATAATTTCTAGCCAGTAGTAGTCATACTCATGTAATTCATAATCTCTTTTTACAGATAAGGTAGAATTAAGATGATTCATAAAGGAATCATTTTTTAAATCTTCAGCATCTAATTTAACATCTGTATCAGCCATAAAATTCTACCTCCTAAACCATTTTCTTAAGTCTTAATAAATATTCCTTACATTCATTAAAGTTTTCTTTACCAAAGGTCTTATCTAAGTACTCAATAAAACCATCTAACTCATCTCTAATATAAGCTAAGTTTAATTGTTCAAATTTACGTAATATTTTTCTAGCAATATAATAATCAACTGCGTCTACTTCCTTACCACCACATTCAACATATGTTGCGACAAAGTCTTTCATCTGTTTAACAATACGGTTACCAAAGGCAATACGGAAATGTTTAATAACATAGTCATCCATTTCATCTATCTTCTTAGCCATTTCATCAGTTAATGGATGTCTTTCTTTTGCCTGTTTGAATAATCCTTCTAAATAAGAACTATTAATATTCATAGACTCTGTATCAATTGGTTCAAATACTTGACCTTTATCATTAATATCAATTGGCATAGCACGGTCGTAAACTTTATCAGTAACAGCGAAAGTAGAATCATCGTTATTGATAGTACCAATGTACCACATGTTACCAGGAATCTGTAATTTGCCACCCTTTAATTTAACCGGATCAGTATCCCAAACACTAGGAACTAATTCAATTATCCATTCATCACGAGTTGGCATTTCAAGAATAGATAACATTTCAGCAAAGTAGTACTCAACACGCGCTATATTCATTTCATCTAGTACAGTTACATAAACATCATCATTATAGCCAGCTTCATACATTTTCTTTAAAACCTCAGTTTCATTAAACTTCTTAGTAAATTCATTAAAATATCCAAATAACTCAGTTCTATCTCTCCAAGAAGGTTGAACAGAAGCAATAATAGCGTCTTTTCTTATAAATTTTCCCCAAGCATAAGCAAGTGAAGTTTTACCAGTACCAGAAATACCTTGTAATATAACAAGCTTTGTAGCCGATAAAGCTGATATAAATAATCTAATCATATTAGTTGTATAATATAAACGTAGTTTAGAAGCCGCAAAGTTTCTAAATAACTCAACCAATTCTTCCAACGTAAATGTATTATTATAAACTTGTAATTTATAATCTTTATAAGCAATATCAATAGCGTGTAACTTAGAAAATCTAATATTACTATCATCAACTTTAGTAGGATCTTGTTCACTAACTTCTTCCTCTTCTAATACTTCAGCTTCTTCATCAGGTTTAAGTCCAAGCTGTGAAACTTTCATCGCAAGAATCTTTTCTTTTTCTTGTACAAGAGTCGCAACTTCTTTATTTAAAGCTCCAATTTCTTCTAACATAGATTCTTGTTCAACTAAAGTCTTTCTAAATTTCAAATACTTTTTAATAAGGAAATAGAAAAGTAAAATAATTAAAGCCAACATAATTACTAAAACTACAATTGCCACAATTACTAATACCCATTCACCAACTTTAAAATCATTCTTATAAACTTGAATAATATAAGCATATTCTCTAACATTAAATATTTGTACAAGTCCTAAAAAGAACCCTTTAAATATCATACCTATTCCGCCAAAGAACACAGACATAAATTCAAATAAGAATCTCGCAAAAGTCTGCATAATTATCACTCCCTATTAAATAAAATACCATTCAAATTAACCATAGAATACTTAACAAAACTATCATAATCTTTATCTTTAAAACTATCTACTAATATATAATCAAATAAATTACTATTATCTAAATTAGTAAGTTTACCATTAACATCATTAATATGAGAAAAGTCTTGAATACAAGCTATACTAAAATTATACTTTCTAATAAAAGCCTGATTACTATAATAATTATCTGAAACAATTCCAAGTACAACATAACGTTTAACCAATGGATTATCAAATAAATCAAAGAACCTAGTCATATCTTTCTTATCTTCAAATATAATTTCCGGTATTAAAATAAAATACTTATCATAAAGCAATTTCTCATTATATATATCTAACAATAATTGTTTAATAAACTTAATTCCTAAAAGATAATACTTTTCAAATTGTATCTTATTATCTCTATAACACCTTTCTATTAATGAAACTTTATAATTATCTTGTAACACTTTTACATCATTATTAATAACTACTTTTACATAATTATTAACGTCTTTAAACAATAAATAATCAAGTGAAAAATAAGTATCTTTTTTCTCAAAGAAATTATTAAGTACTTTATTAGTATCAACAACTAAACTAATTAATTTTAAAATATCAGTACCTACCATCTCTTTAACAAAATTATCTTCATCTGCTAAAGTTCTAATACTATTATTAGCCTCTTCTCTATCATTAAATCTAAGTAAATCTAATTTTATTAAAAAAGGTATTATTTTACTACTATTATTAATATAATTCTTCTTATTTTTATACTCTTCATTACTATCTATAAGTTCATAATTAGAAAGTTCATCTAACATTTCTAATCTCTTACCTTCAATTTCATCAATCATTACTTCATCATCGTAAACTTTAGAATTAACTGTATCAAAAATTAGATAGTAATAATTATTAACATAGGTCTTTAAATAATTATTTAAACATTCAGAAAGGAACTCATCAGTTGAATGCATAATTAATAATCCATATTTTAAAAGACACTTAATTTTATAATTCATATAAGTAACTA
Organism: Acidaminococcus fermentans; assembly: GCA_963660495.1. Classification (GTDB taxonomy): domain Bacteria; phylum Bacillota_I; class Bacilli_A; order RF39; family UBA660; genus CAG-877. The sequence goes on along the minus strand of CAVKYO010000069.1, from coordinate 19,194 downwards.
CTAAATTATCATTCACCATACCTCATCCTTTCTAGTCTAGTAAAATTATAACATATAATATTTTTTATTTAAAGATTTAATCAGCTAATAAGACACTAACATCTATAATTGATGAATCATTAACTATTGGATATGTATAATTTTGAGATATATCATTCTTATAAAATAAAATCTTTTCACTAGCTGTCGCATCAAGTAAGAATGTATAACTCTTTACATATTTATATCCATCACTTAATATAGTATCAACTTCACTATTCTCACTCATATGTAAATATGACTTAGCTGTCATGTCAAGAGCAACAACATCAGCTGGAAAAGTAACAGTTACTTTAGCTGAAAAGCATTTTTTCTTATTTTCATCACTTAAATTAACATAGTCATCTAAAGATATTTTATCTCCAACATTATAATTAAGAAAAGCTTCCTCTACTTCATAATAAGCAACGGAATTAGTAACATTTAATATCAAATATTTAGAGTTAACACTATCTTCTATATCATAAGTAAAATTACTCTTTAAAACACCAACATGATATACAGCAGAAAGTGACTTTGTATATGGTGAATTAGAAGTCGCAATTACTTCTATTCTAACTTCTTGTCCTTCTGGAATTGCTTCGTTCGGTATCATTGTAACTTGAAAACTATCTGTCTTCTTATCCTGATAAATAGTACCTGATACTTTACTAAGTTCACATCTAACATTATCTGGACAATTACAAGTAATGTCATAACTAATATCATGTGTTGTATACTTTTCATCATTTTTCTTACTGTTAACATCTACCATTAAAGTATAACTATTAACACCATCCCAGTTATTAATATTATAATTTTTCCCATTAATAGACATAACACTACTATTAAAGTAAAAACCCTTAGTCTCTAAAATATAACTATCAACTATATTATAAACATACTTAGCGTAACTAAGTCCAAATAATAATAAAAAGACTAAGAAAAATAATATTATTATACTAATTTTTTTATGTTCTCTTACTAATTTCATCAACACACCTCTAATCTACTTTTTGAGATGACTCAATTCTTACTTCAATACTTTCTATACAATCTGCATAAGTAGTACTACTACTATAACTTTTAGGAAAATTAATAACTAATGTATAAATATCTGTAACATTTTCTGTATATTCCATTGTATAAGAATTATTAACATCATAAATATTGTACCAAGAACCATCTTCATCTTGTACAACTCTAGCACCAGTTAATAAAGGGGTAGCCTGACTATCATCATAGTTTTCATTACGATATAATTGAACAGTTATAGGTAAATTAGTAGTTGTAATGACTTTAACTGTATATAAAAGACTAATTTCTCCTTTTTTTGAACTATTAAAATTTGAAACACTAAATTTATATGTATAAGGTTCAATTGACGGAACTATTTGTTCCGGATCTATATTAAAAGATAATTTATCAGTCTCAATCAAATAAAGAGCCTTATCAATATTAGTAACTAATTTAGCAGATGATTTATATGAAGCATAAGCTCCCTTAAATAAATAATAAGCTAAAAATAAAGCTAAAAGTAACATAACTGAAAAAAGAAGAAACCTCTTTTTTTCTTCATAAAATTTAATATTACTAAGTTTTACTTTTAGTTTATTAAACATCCTAACACCTACCCAGCAGTATAAGAAGTTATTTCTTCTCCTTTATATTGTTCTACTGAAAAATTTATTTCCAAGAAATTACTACTTGAACTAACCTCATCACTATAAGGATCTATATCATCACCTAATGGCCATAAAACATCAAATGTCAAAGTAGTAATAGTTTTATTCTTTAACTCATCTAAAGTAATAACACCAACATAAGTATTTTCACCAGTTTGTATTAATGAATTAGTTGAATTATTAATATTAGAAACTTCTAAGAACTTATTACTATCTACATTTTTATCAATAATTTCTAATGTATATTTAATAGAAACATCCGTATCCATTGGATCTATTTTTACAGTCGCTACACCATGAGAACCAGGAACAGCTTTAGTCTCTAAAGCATTATTACTAACCCAGGTAATATTAGAAAGACCAATAGTAACAACATCACTATTAGTAACTTCTATTCCATCTACTTTTATATTCCATTTAGCTATTTTTGGAGTAATTTTACCATTAGTTAATGTTTCATAAGATGTATATGTACCTTTAGAATATAAGTAAAATAAAGAAACTAATGTAACTAAAACAACAACTATAATTTGAACTATTTTTTTACTCTTCTTCATAACTATTCTCCTACTGTAAATTATACCAAAATAACAAAACTAAGTAAACAAGATATATAGACTTATTTAAAAAGACATGATACAATCAAGAAGAATAAGAAAAGGAGGTGTCTATTAAAATATGGATAGCTATTACAGTGACAATCCAACTCTAACGTTTATTTACATTGTCGTACTAGTAATTGTTACTATATCACAATGGAAGATATTCAAAAAAGCTGGATATGAAGGATGGGAAGCAGTTATACCAATATATAATTTAGTTATACTATTTAAAGTAGCAGGTCTTTCACCTTGGTCAATTATACTACTTATTGTTCCATTTATTAATATATATATATTGTTTAAATTATACATTGAATTAGCTCATAAATTTGGAAAATCCACTGGTTTTGGAGTAGCAACTGTATTTGCCTCAGTAATTTGCTTACCAATGTTAGCATTTGATGAGAACTGTACATATCTAGGAACAAATAATATGTATAATCAAAATAATAATTTTCAACAGATGTATAACCAACAACCTATGAATAATCAAAATAATGGTTTCCAACAAATGTATAATCAACAACCTATGTATAATCAAAATAACGGTTTCCAACAAATGTATAATCAACAGCCAATGAACAATCAAAGTAATAATTTCTGTACAAACTGTGGACAACAATTAAATAGTAACGATTCATTCTGCACACGTTGCGGTAAACAAAGATAAAGACAAAGATATAAGTACCTATTACTTGTATTTTTTTTGTACCAAAAAAATGGAAGATAACCTTCCATTTTATAATAATTCTACATCATCATCATCATCTTGTTCTTTTACTTCTACTTTAACTTCTACTTTTTCTTCAACCATAACATCCTCTTTTGGACTTTCTATAACTTCATCAAATTTATCAGTTACTGAAGGTTTAACAACATCAACCTTTTCCTCTACCTTTTCTTCCTTAACTAAAGGCTTTTCCTCCTTAGGAAGTTCTTTTTTCTTAGGTATTTCCTCTTCCTCATCATCTTCAACACTTTCGTATCTAGCAACAATAACTAATTGATATACTTGATAAATAAAGACAACAAGTATAGGTAATAATACTAAGAACAAGAAACCAAGTCTACTCTCTAAAACTTCTAAAATACTTCCCTTTCCAGGATGTGTAGACACATACTTACCAATCACTCTATTACTCGCAACAGAAGTCTTATCCTCATCATTTAAAACATATAAAGCAGCATAATCGTCCTCTGTCTTAGACTCAATTACTCCCGTTCTAACAACATATTTCTCATCAACAGTAACATAATAATAAATTAAATCACCTTTATCAAGGCCAGTTTGTTGTTCTCTAATAATCAACAAATCACCTGATTTACTGCCTTGAATAAACTTAGAATTACTATCATTTACAGTAACAAAAGTCATATCACTAAACTGTGTATAGCCAAACTTATTTCGACATAAAATACAAGAAGTAATAAATATAACATAAACAATAATTAAAACTTCAACAAACTCCCATACCCATTTTAGTATTCTTTTTAACATACACAACCACCTTTAATAATTTTATCATAATAAATTTTCAAATACAATAAATAACCTACAAAACTTTTTTCTTAACAATTATATATTTAAAATCCTCATCAATAAGTTGATTATTATCATATAATTTAAATACTAATTTATAAGTACCAGAAGTTAAATTATCATTGAAATTAAAATATAAAGTATTAGAAACACCAGCATTAATCTTTAACATTTTTTCATAAGAACTTCTACTAGAATAACCTGATTCACTAGGTAAAGTTAACTCATTAGTAAATAAAGTATTAAGATCAACTTCTGTATAAACAGTTGTATCTTTATTATCAATATTTCTCTTATAAAGACTTACTCTAACATTAGGATTAGTTAAAACTGTAGTATATGAAACTACATATGTATTATATTTTAAGTTTAATTCATTTACTCCATCTTCACCAGAGACTAATTTAGTCTCATCAACAGTACTTACTTTAATACTATTATCAGCACCAACTAAAGTAATTGGTATATCAACTTCCTTAGACTCTAAAGCATGTGAATTATGTCTACCATCAGCTGATGCAAATAAAGTGAATTTCAAAGTATAATTACCTGCCGGTAATAAAGAATCAGCATAAATAGAAATTGTCCTCTTAATAGTAGAAACTTTACCAGTTAATTTTATTCTATAAACTCCATCACTATCAGCAAAGTAAGACTTATTATCAATAACAATACTAGTACCAGATAATAAACTTGAACTAACCTGTGTTCCTGAATTATCTACTATTGAAACATTAAGACCCATACTACTAGATTCATAATTAGTATTAATAATTGACTCTCTTCCTTCAGTCTGATCATAACCTATCGCCGTAGCATAATCAACATCATAAGAAATATCATAATACATATAATTACTACTTGGAATAACAGTTTGATTTAATACAGCATTAGAACTATCATATAAACTATATTTCATTAAAGATTGACGAATACCAAGTACAGAAAGTAAAGTACGGTCTTCATTATTTCTAAGTTCAAACAACATAGAATTATCAGCATGAGTACCAGTCGTTGTAGTCTCTTTAAAATCAAATATAAATATAAATTCCTCCACTATTCTACCATATTCTTCAGTAAAATATTTCTTATTATTTAACTCATCACTATAAGTATTATCTTCACTTATACTACCCATTTTTATAAAATCACTAAGTCTATAAGTAACTTCATTATCAGTAGCTAGTTGATTAACTGCTGTCTGATAACCAGCTTCTGTAACAGTATAGTAATAATACTCAGGTTTTTCCTGATCTACTCCATAGTCAAGCATTGTAATTTGCGTACCCTCTGGTAAAACATAGTCTGTAACTAAAGCATGATAATAATCATTATTAATACCATAGAATGACTCGAAATCATCAGCATAGGCAAACAATGAATAATATGTTGTAAACTGACTTTGATTAGTAATATTAACAGAAGTAGCCGAAGGCATATCATATCTTTTATCATAAGTAATACTAGCATCATATGCATCTCCATCTTGGAAATTACTTGCTGTTAAATTTACCGTAATAGTAACAAGCTGTACCTTATACTCAATAGCATTTAACGGAGTAAGTACTTGTAAACTAACTATAGCGGTACCTAAATCCTGATTCAAAGTAACATTCTTAGCATGATACAAATAAAACATAAATGATGGAACTAGCGACTGACTATCAGTCTTATAACTAGTAGTACCCGAATATTTACCATTACCCTCACTTAAATATTCAGTAGTACCATAACTTGTCCATTCACGAGTTTCAGCCTTCATTGCCAAACCAAGCTTTTGATTAGCTTCTTCTGCTGTATTAGCAATTTTAGGAACACTGTCAGGATCAACTAAACTAACTCCCTCAGCCAATCCTTCACTATTAAATCCTACTACATTAAATATTGTATCTCCAGATGAGAAATCCATTAAAGATAAGTTACCAGTACCTAAAGAAGAATACTTAGAAGAATTTAAATTAATAGTATAATTAATCGCATCAAGTCCAATAATCCAACGATAACCAGTTTCTCCTACCTCACTAGGATCAATATACTTAGTAGTAACTAAAGTAAAGTCATCATTCAAGAAATTAGAATAAAATCCATCCTTAGTAATATCATGATTCAAACTATGTAGTCCTAAAACATAACTACCACCAACGATAACATCACCAGCATCAGCACTATCACCATTATTAACAGAAGGATCATATACACCATAAGATATAGAACCAGATGAATATGAATTATACATTCCAAAGAAAGTCATACCCGTAACTTTACCATAAGCCGTAGCAGACTGATTAGTAGTAACATTTAAATTATTATTAGGAGCCATATAAATACGATTATCAACATTTCTAGTATAATTACCATCATCATCAATAGTAACTTCAGCCGGTACTAAGCTACCATCAACATCAACACCAGAATAGAAAGACTCCAACATATTAGCATTTTTCTTTAACAATAAAACCGTACCATTCTTTATAACTAAAGACTTTATCTGGTTAAATGAATAAGGAATTTCTGAATACTCATTAGTTCTATCCTTTATACCAGAAAGTTCAATACAACTATTATCAATAACTAATTTATCAGTTCTTTGTACCGAAACATTTCTACTAGGAGAAGTCCTAGTACCTAAATTTTTAATATTAATATTAGATACACCAGATGAAGTAGAAGCATTACCAGATCCAAAGATAGAACCATTCATTAAAAACTTATGATTATTTTCAATATAACCAGTACCATCTATATTAACATTAATAGCAGAAGTAACAGATATAAATGTCCAGTCATACACCTCAGACCCAGAAGCATTAGCTTCTCCTCCTCCAAAGACTGTACCCTTAATATAAATATCTCCCTCTATTAAATTATTATTATTAACAGCCTTAGTACCTATATTAGTCAAAGTACTACCATAAACAACAGAAGTATTAGCACCGCCATAGACATTACCATATATAGTACCAGAAACTATATTAACATTAGCAACAGAATCACCAGTAGCTTCAGTACCAGTAGCAGCAGCATTACCACCAGCAAATATAGAGCCAGATGCGGGAGCAACAGAAGAACTAGTACCAATGACCGTTAATCCATCTACTGTAATATTTGTATTTTTAGAAACAACAGCAGTACTACCATTACCACCTGCATAAGCACTTCCTAAAATAGTTGTGTCAGTAATAAACACCTCAGTACTTCCTGAAACAATTCCTTCATTACCGCCACCATAAACATTATTATTTATAAAAGCATTATCAATATCTAAGAAAGTATCACCATTAACACCAGCAGCATTACCACCAGCATATACATGATTAATAGTAGCATTCTGTATCGCAACATCAGTAGTACCAACTGAAGCCCTATTACCTCCGCCATATAAATTACCAATTACTCCCGAATTAACTCTAACCTTAGGTGTAGAAGTAACACCACCTTCATTATTGCCACCATACAAATTATCAATAGTAATATCAGATGAACTACTAGTATTACTACTAGGCTTAACTACTTTAGAACCAATATTAAAATCAGTTACAGAAGTATTAGTTAAAACTGCAAAAGTAAAAGAATAAGTACCAGAATTAGCAGCTAATTTATTAGGATTATTAGCATCATATTTATTAACTGAATTAGCACTAAGAACTCCATTATTTATTGTAAAATCAGTTGAAGACCAGTTTGAATAAAGAACTGTATCATCTGCTAAATCAAGTCGAATTGCCCAATCAGATATTTCTGTATCAGTTAAATTAGTAAGTGTAACCGTAACATCAGCATAAGTAGCATATTCACTAGATTGCCATGTTGCCTCAACCGGAGTAGATGTCACACTAACATCTATTAAAGATGTATTATCAGCTTCATCACCAACATAAACATTAGCATCAACTATATTACCAGATTTATTAGAACCACCAAAGACATTAGTAATAGTTCCAGCATTAACTTTAACATTTGAAGTATCAAGTCCAGCTTCATTACCTCCGCCAAAGACATTAGTAATTGTTCCAGAATTAATATTTACATTAGAAGTAGTAGAACTAGCATTATCTCCTCCGCCAAACACATTAGTAATAATACCAGAATTAATATCAACATTAGTAGTCTTAGTAGTACCACCTTGATTATTACCACCATAGACTCCATCAATTACTGAATTATTAATTATAACTTTACTAGTATCAACTTCACCTGAATAATTAGAACCACCAAACAAATTATTAACAGTAACATCCGTACAAGTAACATTAGTCGTAGTAACACTAGCCTTTTCTCCACCTGCATAAACATTATTAGCCTTAACTGTAGTAACCAAAACATTAGATGTATTAGCATCAGCTAAACTACCACCACCATATATATCACCAGTAAAATTACCACCAGTAACCGTAACATTATCAACATCAGTATTACCACCAACATTGTTACCACCATAGACATTACCAACAGTACCAGATGAAACATATACATTAGTAGTATTAACAGTACCAGATTTATTAGAACCACCAAACAAATTATTAACAGTAGCACCTTGTAAATAAATGTTTGTCGTAGTCTGACCAGTATTATTACCGCCACCATAGGCATTACCTATAATACCACCATTTAAATAAACATAATCATCACCATTTGGACTACCCTTCGCATCATTTCCACCAAAGACATTACCAATGTTACCTCCATTAACAGTAACAGTAACATCACCAAGAACATAAGGTGTATAAGTATCATTACCTTTACCACCGCCAAATAAAGACTCAACAATTGTCCCTCTATTAACAGTTACATTAGTGTTATAATCTGAAACATCACTTGAAGTAGTACTACCATTTACAGTACCATATGCACTACCACCATAAACACTACCCTTAATTAAAAGTTCCGCATCAATACTATTATCACCAATTAAAACATTTACATCTTTAGTAACAAAAGTATTATTACCTTCACCACCTCCGTAAACATCATTAACAATAGTACCTCCATAAACATTAACATTACTGTTTCCATAAACAGTACCTTTAGTTTTAGAACCTCCATAAACATAACCTATCTCGCCACCGTAAATAGAAATATTAATTAAAGACTCAACAGAAGAAGAACCAGATCCATTATTATTTCCACCAGCGTATAAAGAACCTTCTACTTTACCAGACAAAACTTTAATATTAGAAGTAGTAGTACTAGAAGAAGATGAAATACCAACAGAACCATAGTTACCACCAGCATAAACATTACGTTTAATAGTAGCGTCCCCATTAATAAGAATATTAGAATTATTTGCTGTACCTATCTTAGATGAATTACTATTACCATTACCAATACCAAAAACACTTCCAGCTTCAGCTCCAAACATAGTAGAACCATTAGAAATTAAAGTATCATCACCAACAACAGCAGAACCTCCAACATATACAAAAGTACTACCATCCAAAGTACCTTGATAACTACCAGAATCAGAACCAGTGTAACCATTAGATCCACCAAAGACAGCATAATTAACAATACCGCCATTAAGATTAATAATTCTATTTCCATAAGTTGCGGAAGCTCCTGCTCCACCAACTATCATATCAATAGAACCTCCCTTAACATTTATATAAGTATCATTAAGAGTACTTCTTGAACTATCAGTTAAAGGTCCACCAATTAAGTTATAAATCCAGCCACCTTCAATAGTAGCTTCCCTTGCAGAATAATGAGTTCCTCCACCTCTTCCACCAACATAAACTCCAGTAGAATAATCATACTTACTTGTACCAAATTTACCAGACTTAATATTAGTGTAAATAGCAATACTATTAGTTGTATTAGCTCCATAAACAGAACCTCCCCAACTACCAGATGCACAATAATAAACCTGTAAAGAATCATTATCAGTTTTTACTCTGTCATAATCACTACCATAAATTACTTTTCCAGTAACATAAATTCTAGCACCAGATGAGCCCCACCAACTATCAGAATAATCAGATACGCCTCCATTTGTCGCTATTAAAGTATCATAAAAACCAGACTCCACAACTGTCCTATACTGAACAGGACTTCCAGAAGAACCAGTGGAACTATTAGATCCAGCAATAACACTATAAGCAGTAATATCTCCATCAACTTGTCTAATACCTTTACCTATCTTTAAATTATACCAATTACCATAAATATAAGATGACTGATTACTACTACCAGTAGGATCATTATTCGCAAAACTTCTCTCAGCAGTTAAAGAAAGATTCTCAATCCTTAAATCAGCTCCCGCACTAATATATGCACTTCTAATACTATAAGTAGCATTGTCCCTATAATCACTACCATTATTAATACTAGTCAAAGTAAATGGTTTACTATTAGAAAGACTAGAAGAAATATCACTTCTTAAAACAACAATATTAGTATCTCTTGTAACTAAATAATAATAAGTTTCATTTTTATCATAAATATTCTCATTATTATCAGCATCATAATACTGTAAATATTCATAATATGTACAACCAGATTGAGTATTACAAGTACCAGATAAATAATTACCAGAATGATCATAATATCCATCAATAGAACTAGAATAAGGAATTGTTACTTTTTTAAATAATCCTGCTGAACTTGCATTATCTAAAAAAGCTGGATTATCTCCATATCCAATAATAGTTCTACTATATTCAACCATAGTACCATTTTCTAATTTATAATATGTAACTCCTGCTACATACTCACTACTAGTAGAATGATAATAATATGTACAACCACCCCAGGTATTACATCTATTACCAGATACATCATTACCAGATGTATCATAAGCATCATCTGGATAATAACTACGTCTATTAACAGTACCAGATAAGTAATAATCAGTCATATCATCATCTTGATATATAGGTACACCTTTACTAACTTCTGTCAATGTAGCACCTAAAAGATTATTATAAACTGTACTCCAACTAGTACCAGATGATGTAATTTCATATGTAGTAGCGTTAATCCAAGAAGCTTTAAAATTTATTGAAATAACTTCGCTAACATCCGCAACCGGTATTTTTACATATCTAACATAAGTATCAGCATCTAAATATATATAAGCATTAGGATAATCAGTAACCCAACCATTAAAAGCTAAATCATTAGGTCTATTACCATATGGATTATCAATAAGTTCAAAAGTAACATACCCATCAACAACAGGATAATATTTATAATAAATAAATTTACTTTGTTTTAAATCATCATCTAATCCAACATAACCAGTATAGTTCTCATTCTGTACTGAAACACCATCATACTTAGCATACACTTTTACTAAATTATTCTCACTATAAAGATTAAGACTTTCACCAGTAGGAAGAGTCCCAGTACTATAAAAATCAGTATAATTAAGACCAATATAATTATTATAATCTGAAACTAAGTCATTAACATAAACCGTATCATTTTCAATACCAGTATCATGTAAAACAATAGACTCATTAATAGAAAATGAAAAAGTAGTAATAGCCTTACTTAAACTAATATTATTATTTATCTTACTAATACTTAAAATTCCATTAGAAAATTCCCAGTTATAAACTGAATCTATATTATTATTAAGTAAACTAACTAGATCATCATAACTAATCATATTTTTACTAGAACTCTCTATAAAATTAGGTTCACTATAAGTATATTGATTAGTATTTTTACCAGTTGAATTAACATAATTAGAAGAACTATCTACAAATAATGAATTAGTAGAAATATTAGTCACTATATAATCAGTATCACAATCTATATTATAAACAGCTTTACCTACATTTAATATATTAGTAGTACTAAATTCCATATTAATAAATATATTATAAAATTTACTATCTTTAGATACACTTCCTACTACTCCAGCAATTATATTATTACTATTATTATCAGTAATATTATTTAAATCTAATTGACTATTACTAATAGAAATATTACTTACTTCACTACTACCAGTAACTTCTCCTACAATACTACCTATTTTATATATATAACTACTACTAACAGGATTAACTATAACATTTGAAAAATTAATATTTTTAATAGTCGCATCCTCTATCTTCGAAAATATTCCATAATATATATTATTATCACTAACTACACCATCTATAATCTTAAGATTCTTAATAGTATAACCAGCTCCAGAAAAATGTCCTTTAAAATAGTTATTACTATTACCAATTGGTATAAAGTTATGATTATCTAAATTAATATTACTACCAAGTTCATAGTATTTATCAGAATATATATTAGAATGTTGTCCTTCTATTATTTCTTTAAAGTACGCTAATTCTTCACCAGAGGTGATTATATAAGGATTATCTTTAGTACCATTACCAGCAGAAAAAGATGAAGCGACAGTTACTCCATCCCATTTTTCTTCTACATCATTACTAAAACTATTTTTAGCAGCAAGTAAACTAACTATACCAAAACAAGCTATTAAAACAATTAAAGTACATGAAATATTAAATATTAACTTGTTCTTAAATATTCTACTTCCTGCCAAGTAAATCCCTCCATATTAATTATTTACATAACTTTTTAGTTTTACGTATTTCTCAATCCTTTCAAGTTCAAATACATTTTTATTATCAAATTTTATAGATATTTTCTGCATAAAAGTAATTAATGATTTTAACTGTTTCCTACCATATGTATCATTCTTTTTTACTTCTTTAAAATAACCATGTTTATCTATTTGTATTTTATATTTCATAATTTTATAAATACCATCAAAGAACTCTTCATCGTTATATAATACTGCAAAAGCTAATATACGTAAGAATACATAAATAGGCATTTCATAAATCTTATTACGAAGATTTTCATATAAACCAGCCCTATCTAAATCATAATCATATATTTCTTTAAATGTTGGATGATTAATAACTTCTTCTAACTCTACTAAGTCCCCTGTATAAACAATAAGTGCTAATTTATATACATATTGATATTTAACTAACCATTTTTTATTAATTCTAGTCGTAGTTAAACTATCATTTTTAATTCTAAGTAAATTAGAAACTTGTTCTAATAATTCTCTTTCTCTTTCTCTAGCTGTATTTCTTTCTTTAGTAACAATACTATTATTATCAATATCTATAACATCTTCTACTTCTAATATTTCAATTTCTTCTTCACTTTCAATTTCCTTTTCCTGTGCCTTAGCTATATTAGCAATTTCATTTAAAGGTATTGTAACTGTAAGACCAGTTTTCTCTTCTTTTTTATGTTCTTTAGTAACAAATATTTCATCTGGAACAGTACCAGATACAATCTTTTTCCTATCTTTTATAATATATTTTTGAATAATACTATCAAAGTTTATTAAAGCTAAAAATATAAATACAATTAAAAATGTTGCGACTAATTTTAATATAAAACTAGGTGAAATAGAACATTTTACAACACCTATAAGTTGATCACTCGTAATTGGATTATCTTCGGCATTATTAACATCACCTTGAGCAATTAATTTATTACCAGTTTTTCTAATAAGACGATGTGTAATTATCTCATCATCATCATTAACATAAGTAATAATATCATTAATATTTGCCTCTTTAGAAAGTTTCACTACAATAATATCATCAACTTCTAAAGTACCTGACATACTCCCTGTTTTAACAACAAAATAAGTATAGCCAAAGACATTTACATAGTCTTTTTTCATAATATCAGTTACTACAAAAGTATATATACACAAACTTACTAATAAAACTAAAAAAGTATAAGCAATAGACTTAAATATATTTTTCAAGTAAGTCATTAAACCACCACACTATCTATTCTTTCAACAATAATTATAACATAGTAAAAGATAAAATTCCATACAAAAACCAGGGAATTTTTCCCTGGCTAATTAAATATTTCTTCTATAAATTATCGTCCATTATTTTGTTTTTAAAATCAACAACATTCTCATTAGAATCATTATTATTTACTGTTTCTTCTTGTTTTTCTTCTAAATTTTCAAATTCAAAATCATCAAATTTATTATCATAATCATCTTCACTATCATCGTCGTTTTTCTTTTTATCCATGTAAACTTTACCACCAACTACACCAGCTGATGCAACGCCAACACCTGCTATTGCTGGAATAGCAATACTTGAACCAGCTTTTCCCTCTACTTTTTTACCATTAATAGTAGTACTAGTAACATCAGGTGTAACAATTGAAGTAACAGTAGAAACAACATCATCAAATGAATTATCTTCATCTTCATCTAAATTAGGAATTGGCTCTTCCGGCTCAATAATATCATCAATTTTTTCTGCCTCAAGTTTAGAATCAATTTGGTTACTGCTTCCAATTCCTTTAGAAAAAGCATTTCCAAGTGCAGAAGCAACTCCAACTGTTACAAGAGTAGATTCACCAGTTGATTTTTTTACAGCATCAATTAATAAGTCTTTAGCTGAAACTTTAGTAATATCATCTGTAACACTATCTTCCATAGGAATATTATCAGCACCATTTTTCTCAATATCAGTAGAAAATATAGGTGTAGTATCTTCAGCTTCAGGAGTTTCAACGGTTTTGATAGGCTCAATAGATTCAATGCTCGGTGCAGAAAGAGTTCCTGCCGCAGCTGCTCCATAATAAGATGATTTTCCAAGGAAACTGTCATCACCTTCACCAATATTTATTAAAGTAGATAAAATATCTCTAGCAGCATATACATTAGTACCATTAGAATAATCAATAATAGCCTGTCTTAATTCTTCAATAGCACTAATAAGATGACTAAAGTTAGGTGCATCATTAAATCCTTTTAAGCCACCAACTTCTTTTTCATCATCATAAAAAATATTTTTTAAAGTTTCCGCCTCAAAGCCGGTACCATTTATAACATTATTCCATACATGATCATAAAATTCAGAATCACAAGTAGCTGTATTATACCAACTGCAATATATAATATCATTTTCTGCTTTAGAAAAACTACTGTGAAAATCTTCTGCACTATCTCGCAAACTTCTTAAACTTTCAAGTACAAATTCAATATCATCCTCAGACCACATAGAAATAGTATCAGTATAAGAAACCATGTTTTTAGAAGAAATAGAATCTTTCAATTTAGCATAAGCACTATCAACTACATTTTCTTCTTCAACATTACTTGAATTAGCCATAAAAATCCTCCTTAACCAATATTAGCTTGTCGTTCGCTTCGCTCTTCAAGTCCCTGGTCTCTAACTTTAGCTTGATAAGCTTGATATTCATTCTCTTGCTTAGCATTCAACTTTTCAAAGTAATTACGTCTATCCTCAGTATATTTATTGATAGCGTCTTTAAAAACATCCAACTCTTCAAGTAATTTTTCAAATAATACTCTAGAGCCAACATTACCAACATTCATAATATCATTTTCGGTAAGTAAATCAATATAAGACTTAGCCTTAGAGTAAAAATTACTACATTCAGTATTAATTATACCTTTATCTTTACCATAAAACTTATATACATCGTCCATATTAACAATCTGATCTCTACTAGTTATTGCCAAACGAATCACCAACTTTCATATTCTAATTATATTATATACTAAAATACTAATAAAACACTAAATATTTAACACTACTTTACATTAAATAACATCTTCACAAACTTCTTCTTCTATTTCAACAGGGTCAAAATTTTTAAACTTAATAATAAAATTAATATTTTCTAAAGACAATTTACTAAGAGATATATCATAAATAGTCTTAACATAATTCACAGTATCCATAAAAGAATCCAATGAATCAGTACTAATATTATCCATAGTAACATTAATACCTAATAATCTATATTTATCAACTATTACAAAAGGTACAGAAGAATTAGTAAATGCATAAATCTTACCTAAAAATTCATTATAAGGACTATAAATAAAATCAAAATATTTATCTAACTCCTCATCAAAAGAAAAACTACTATCTTCAACAAAATGTTCTTTAAACATCTTCTCCAAGTAATAATAAGAACTATAACTTAATGAAAATAAATCATACAAACTAGAAACATTAGTAATATTCTTATTAATCATATCAACTATTTCTAAGTCATGTAATTCATCATACAAAGTAACTAATTTTAATATCTCTTCATTTATTTCTAACTTAGTACTCTTCTCTTTTAAAGGATTAACTTTATGAAATAAACCTTTCTTACCAGTCGCCTTAAGATAGTCATTATAAATCTTACTTCTTTTAGCCTCTTCTGTTTTAATTTCCTTAAGTTTTTGTTCATACAAAGTCTTATTTTCATTACGTTTATTATACTTTTCTTGCATATCTTTAATAATAAATTCATATCTATAATACATCTTTAAAACTAAAAGAGTATGAGCTAAATCAACCATAACATTATAAAACTTAGAAGTATCCACAACATCAGTAAAAACTCCATCAATCACAAACTGATCAAAATTTTTAACTCTAGTAGAACTATCACTTAAGTAATCTAAAATATTTTTCTTTTTAGACATAAACATCTCTAAATTATAAAAATCGTCTCTAGCAAGAATCACATCCAAGTTACTAATATCTCCTAAATAATTTTTAAATAATTCATCCTTAGATAAACCCGTTGTATTTAAATAATCAATTGCCTTAGTTTTACTATAAATATCTAACTTTTCCTTATATTTATCCATAAGAAACCATAAATTAAGTTTAATATGCTTAATAATATCAGGACATTCCCAATAAATATTATCAAAACACTTCTTCATAGTATCATTAAAATCACTATTACCTAATGAATTAATAAATAATGACATATACTGATAAGTAAACATAGAATAAGAAAAATCATCAGTATTAAGACTAACTCCAGCCTCTCTAAATATATTAAAAATCTTACTCAAAATATCATTAACATCATTTAAAGAAACACTATCATCTATATCAATTTTACTAATCAAACTAAAAATATTAAGTTTAAAGAAAGGACTATATTTATCATTATTAAATATAATAGTCTTTCTATAATTAGATAGTTTTTCACGATACTTATCATATTCCTTAGTATTATCAATAGGATATATCTCATTAACCTTCTTCTTAATTAATTTATATATATCTTTTTGATACTTCAAAAACTTATCAAGTTCCCTATTTACATAAGCATTTCTTTCTTTAATAGCTTCTTTATGAAATTTTTCTTTCATCTTTTTAGTACCAGATTCAAGTTCTAATTTAAATTCATCTATATGTTTAGTATTAATAGAAATATCTTTATTAATAATAGTCACTTTATCCATTAGTAGCACCATCACTTTCTTCAAGAATGCTATCATTTAAATATTTAATATGCTTAAGTATCTCTTCATATAATTCCATTAGTTCTTCATTGTTTAATTCTAAAACATCAACTATATCTTCTTTCATATAATCACACCTTATAATAGAATAAAAGACCTTCAACTGAAGGTCTTATTTATACAAAATATTATGCCTTATCTAATGTACTGAATTGTAAGTTATAAGCAACAGATCCACCAGAAGCATTATCTTCACAGTCAACATCTTGACCTTCTACCCACATATAAATTCTAACCTTTGTAATACCAGCTTCTAAATCAAACACTTTTTCATAAGCAGTTGAAGGTATACCAGCCTCAGTACTATAAATATTAGGAGTTACTGCAGAAAAATATGTAGCATCTGTAGAATTTAAAGGAATATTATTTGCCTTAGTAATAGTAGCTTTAACACCTACATAATCAAGTTTAGCACCTCCAGCTAAGCTAGTTGTTTTTGCATAAACGTCTGATGCATGTTTAACAGCAGCAGCTGTATGAACATCATAGTTTGGCTCCCAAATAATAGGAGCAACAGTTCCATCATTTTTTAAAGCTCTAGCTGCATCTTCAGAAGTACCAGGAACAACATGTCCTTGTGTAACAAAAGCTACACGAGAAGCATTTTGAATACCGGTTGCTGTCTTATCACCAACAACACCAACTGTTGAGTTAGAAGTTAAATAAACAGTAGCAGCAGCATTAGTTTGGAAGAATAAATCAAATACTACGAAATCACCAGAAATAGTAGAATTAGTTTCAACACTTTGCTCTGCAGTTAAAATATAATCACCTGCATCATTAGAAGTTACTTCACCAACAAACATCTTCATAAAACCAGTAGTTCCATCAATTTCACCTACTGTAGAAGTTGGCTTAATACTTGATGTTTGATTAGGTAATTGATTAGTAACACCATTCCAAGTAGCACCAGTTATATCTTCATTTGAAATTACAGTTTTCCAGTTTTTAGCATCAGTAGAAATCTGTAAACCTTCAGATGTTGTAACATTAACATCAATCTCACTAACAGTTACTGTCTTATTAGCAGTAAACCATGCATAAGTACTAGCAGTTAACACAACACCTGTAAATAAAATCATCAATATCGCTATAAAAATCTTTTTACTTTTCTTTTTCTTTTTAGAATTTCTTTTTTCCATAATTCCTCTTCACTCCTTATTTATCGACATGCTCTTCTGTGAAATCCATGTGTAGTTTAATTTCTCCACCCAGTAAATCATTTTTGCATTCAGGATCGTCTCCCTCAATCCATACAACAACAGTATATCGATCTTTACTATTAGGTTTAAAATTTTTTCTCCGTTCAAGAACAGCAATCTTCGATGAAACAAATTTCTTTGTATCAGGCTCTGCTTCCCCAGTTTCTTTACTTTTTTTAGCATAAACTGTTTTTTCACCATTACGATAAATCATAATTCGAACGGCCTCATCAACATTTTTGATAGTATCATCAATATCTATTTCATACCAATAATTAACTTTTTCTTTTCCAGCATTAATTACATAAAAAGTATATGCAATATAATTATCACCATTATGACCACCAGTAACCTTCTCGCTATCTATATCATCAGGTAACCATTTAATTGAAATATTATCCATATACTCTATAGTATCAGCAGACAATTTTCTAGCTTTACTCTTAATATTACCATTCTCCGACAAAAATACATTTTTACGATTAGACATATTCTTATCTAGCGAAACAGTAAAACGTCCTCCAGCATAAATGATATATAAAAACAAATAAATAATTGAAATCAAAATCAATAATAGTAAAAAAGCAATTTTAACTACTTTTATAAATAGTTTACGTTTATATATCTTTTGAGCTTCTACTTCAACACCATTATTTTTCATATTTTTCACCAATCATTTCTGTTTAAGTATCACCCTCCGCCTTTCCTACTATGTCTATTTAATTATAATAAACTTTTTAATCTTTCGCAACACCTAAAAATACTTTTTTTTAATTTTAAGTAACTATTCAGACTATAGCACGCAAAAATGAAGAGTAATTATAGAAATTGCTCT
>CAVKYO010000068.1:0-38326 GCA_963660495.1 Acidaminococcus fermentans | reverse complement strand
GTCTTATTAATTAATACTTTTTGAGAAGTATTAGGATACAGTCTAAACTTATAAGTTTTATACATATGACGCACCTCCATTTCTTGTCTTACTATATTATAATACGAATGTTCGTTTGTCAATAGCACAATTATAAAAATTAGAAAAGTAAAAAGCAAATTCATTATAAACAAAAAATGTCTAATTGTGTAAGATACTTCAAATATTGTAAAATGAGTGCTATAATAAATTTGAGGAAGTAAGTATGGTTGTATTAGTAAATAACAATTTAGTAATTGACAAGAGCTGTAAAAAAATACAGCCTATTTATGTCTATAAAATAAAGGGAAAATTATCCCTTTTTATTGTGTAATTAGGAGGTAAATATGGAAGTAAAGTCAAAAAATTTACGTTTGATAGTAATGGACAATTTTAAAGAATTTGGACAAAAAGTTGACACTCATTTAAAATTAATGCGACATATAGAGGATGAGGATGCAACTTTTATAGTGCCAGTAAAGATGACAAGGTTTTCATCAGGAGAAGGTAAAGCTGAAATAATGGATACTATAAGAGCTCAGGATGTTTATATTTTAACTGATGTAATGAATTATGATTGTACTTATAAGATGCATGGTTTTATTAATCATAAAAGTCCAGATGATCATTATCAAGAATTGAAAAGGGTAATTTCAGCAATGGATGGAGCTGAAGATAGCTTAAAAGTAATTATGCCTTTTCTTTATGAAAGCCGTCAGCATAAAAGAAAGGGAAGAGAGTCAAAAGATTGCTCTGAAATGTTACATGAATTAGAATTTTCAGGAGTTGACTCATTTATAACATTTGATGCTCACGATCCAAGTATTAGAAATGCTCTACATAATTGTTCTTTTGATAGTATTTATCCAACGTATTCTATATTAAAAGAATTTATAGAAAATGAACAAATTGACTTTGATAATTTATTAGTTGTAAGTCCAGACACTGGTGCTGTAGATAGAGCAGTCTACTATGCCGAAATGCTAGGAACAGATGTAGGAATTTATCATAAAAGAAGAGACATGTCTAAAGTAGTTAATGGTAAGAATCCAATTGTTGCTCATGAGTACTTAGGAGCCCCAGTAGAAGGAAAAAATGTTATCGTTGTAGATGATATGATAGCTTCTGGCCAATCAATATTAGAAGTTGCTGAACAACTAAAGAAAAGAGGTGCAGAAAATATTTATTTAATTGCGTCTTTTGCTTTGTTTAGTGATGGAGAAAAAAGTATACAAGCATTTGATGATGCGTATAGAAATGAAATGTTCACTAGATGTTATACAGGCAATCTGTGCTATATACCAAAAAAGGTAACTGAAAAAGACTGGCTAGAAGTAGCAGATTGTTCAAAATATGTTGCTAAATTAATAGATACATTAAATAAACATGAGTCAATTAGTCCATTATTAGACAGTAAAGAAAAGATTTTAACTAAAGTAAGAGAGGCAAAAGAAAAAAAATAATTAATCTGTGATATAATTATAATAGGAGGAATGATATATGAATAAAGCAGTAGGAACTGTAGTAAGAGGAATAAGAACACCTATAATTAAAGAAGGAGACGACTTAAAACAAATAGTTATTGATTCAGTATTGAACGCTAGTAAGCAAGAAAACTTTGAGTTTAATGACCGTGATATTATCGCTATAACAGAAGCGGTATTAGGAATTAGTACTGGAAATTATGCTACTATTGATAATATTGCTAAAGATGTAAAAAGTAAATTTAAAGGTAGTCATATTGGAATTGTATTTCCTATATTAAGTAGAAACCGTTTTGCTGTATGCTTAAGAGCTTTTGCAAGAGCAATGGATAAGATAACTATGTTATTAAGTTATCCATCAGATGAGGTTGGAAATGATATTCTAGACAAAAAACGGTTAGAAGAATTCGGAATAAATCCATATTCTAATGTAATTAGTGAAAAAGAATACACGGAAAAGTTTGGTGATTTCAAACATATCTTCACTGGAGTAAATATGGTCGATTTTTATCGTGAAGTTGCTGAAAGTGAAAATTGTGAAATAGAATTTGTTTTTAGTAATAAGCCAGAAGAAATTGTTAATTATACAAAAGAAGTTTTAGCATGTGATATTCATACTAGATTTGAAACTAAGAAAAAATTAGTAAATGCTGGTTGCCAAACAGTTCTTGGAATGGATGATATTTTAACATCAAGTGTTGATGGCTCTGGATATAATAGTAAATATGGTCTTTTAGGTTCTAATAGAGCAACTGAAGACAAAGTAAAATTATTCCCAGAAGCCGGTGAAAAATTAGTTTATGATATTCAAGATGAGTTAAAAAAGATTACTGGTAAAACAATAGAGGTAATGATCTATGGCGATGGAGCTTTCAAGGACCCAGTCGGAAAAATTTGGGAATTAGCCGATCCAGTAGTTAGTCCATTTTATACAAAAGGTTTAGAAGGTAGTCCTAATGAGTTAAAGTTAAAGTATTTATCTGATAATAAATATAGTAATTTAAAAGGTGAAGAACTACAAACTGCTATAAGAAAAGAAATAGAAGAAAAAGATAAGAATTTAAAAGGAAAAATAGAAACGCAAGGAACTACCCCAAGAAGATATACCGACCTAATTGGATCATTATGTGATTTAACGTCTGGCTCTGGTGATAAAGGAACTCCGGTAGTGTTTATTCAAGGATATTTTACAAATTACGCTGACTAAAAAGAGGCTTAAAACTAAAGTCTCTTTATTTTTTGATAATTATAAAAACGAAAAAACACAATCCTGACAAATTGTGTTTCACGAGTTTTAAAATGGAAAACCAACAAGACTTCAAGAAAAACTTTACAGCTTCGTATATAATCACAGACTATACACGAAACACGGTAAATACTCAAAATCAAATTCTTAATAATGTCAGTATCAAGACTTGGCATCCTATCAACATGCAAGTACTCTCTTGCTACACGTGTAATCTTAGACCGTGATAGGATAACATCAGTACAACCAATGCCTCTCCCCGAAGTAAGTATCAAATTAATGAACCCACTCACAAGACCCAGCAATCATACCTAAATGACAAATCAAATAAATATAATAGCCTGTCGAAATAATTATCATATCTAAGATAATTCTATACTACCATAAGTAAAAACAAAATGCAACAATTTTTTAAAAAATTTGTAAAAAAAATTTCAACTAGTTACTATTCACGACCTAGTATAAGTAGGTATGCAAAAAAAGTAATTAAGATTTTATCAATCTTAGTCATTTTATTTGCCATTTCATCTACTGTATATAGATTATCTTTATTAAATGAATTAAAGCATTAGTTGGATTAATCCCATTTCTATAACATGTTCTATATATATTTTTATATCTGCATAATATTTTGCCATCTTAATTCTGCATATATAAGGGTTTCTAATAATCCCTCAATACTGTTCTATTTAATTTTTCAATTAACATGCTTATGTAAACAGAGACAAACAGAGACAACACATTGAATAGACACAATTATCATGCTATAATAAGAATATAAGAAAGAGATAAAAATAAAAACGACTAGTCTAACTAGTCTAATCTCACATTAATGAGTGTTTAGGGTAAAACCTTTATTTTAACTCTCTATGTCATCTTAAATGGTATTAAGATAATATGATAATACCATATTGTAGGAGGTAAGTCAATGGCAAAAAAAGAATATAATATTGGTTTGGATATTGGAACAACTTCAGTTGGCTGGAGTGTAGTTGAAACAGATAATCAAAAAGTAATGCGTAAAGGCAATAAAGCTCTGTGGGGAGTTAGATTATTTGAAGAAGCAACAACTGCAGAATCAAGAAGAATGAAAAGAAGTGTTAGAAGAAGATATGATAGAAGACGTGAAAGAATAAAACTACTTCAGGAAGAATTTAATGAAGAAATTACTAAAGTTGATGAAAATTTCTTTCAAAAATTAAAAGAATCAAAATATGTTGAAAATGATAAAGAAAATAAAGAAATAATTTTAACAAAAGAAGAAAAGAAAGAGCTAAGAGATTATCAAAATAAATATAAAACTATATATCATCTAAGAAATGAATTAATTAATAAACCTGAAAAGAAAGATATAAGACTTGTATATCTTGCAATTCATCATATTATAAAATATAGAGGTAATTTTTTATATCAAAGCTCTAATTTTAATATAGATAATTTAGAGCTAAAAGATAAGTTATATGATTTGTTCTCGGCACTTTCAAATAATATTCAAGAGTTAGAAATACCAGAAGACTATACTGATATAATTGACTTTGAGAAGATTGAGACTGACTTATTAAAGGACACTAAAAACGATGTTAAAAGTTCCCTAATAAATGATTTATCAGACGTAACAAATAAGAATTTTGCAACAGAACTAGGTAAATTAATGGTTGGTAATAAAGGTAATATTAATAAATTGTTAATGCTTGAAAGCGAGAATAAAATTGAAATTAGTTTTAGCGGTACTGACTATGATGATAAATATGAAGAATATCAGGATGCATTAGGAGAAAATATAGAAACACTAGATATTTTAAAGCAAATCTATGACTGCCTTTTCTTAAAAAAGATATTTAAAGGAAATAAAAATGCAAGTATTTCAAGCTTGATGGTTAAATACTATGAACAGCATAAGAAAGATTTAAATTTCTTAAAAAAAATATTTAGGAATAATCGTGAATTATACAATAAAATATTTAGAACTAAAAAAGATTTATGTTTATATGAAAAATATATTACCAATAAGATTGATTATGATGAGTTTAAGAAAGAAATTAATAAATTATTAGAAGAATTATTCAGCTGTGAAGAAGTACTTATTGAACAAAATTTACTAAATGAATATAATTTGATAATAAAATCAAAAATTGAAAATGGTAATTTTCTTCCTAGAATAACTACAACTGATAATAGTAAGTATCCATATCAATTAAACAAATCAGAATTAATAAAAATAATAGAAAATCAAGGAAAATATTATCCCTTCTTATTAGATAAAGTAAATAACAATAAAACATATAAAATTGTTAAACTATTAGAATTTAGAATTCCTTATTATGTTGGACCATTAGTATCTGAAAAAAGAAGTAAGAATGCTTGGTTAGAAAGAAAAATTAATAATGTTAAAATTACTCCATATAATTTTGATGATGTAGTAAATAAAGAAAAAACAGCAGAAAAGTTTATTAAAAGAATGATCTCTCATTGTACATATTTATTGGATGAATACGCACTTGCTAATAACTCTATACTGTATTCTAAGTTTAAAGTTATGAATGAGTTAAAACAAATAAGAGTAAATGATAGAAAGTTAGAATTGAAATTTCAGCAGCAATTATTAGAAGATTTTTTCATGAAAACAGCGGGTACTATTACTGAAAAAAAATTTAAAAACTATTTAATTTCAACTGGTGAATATAGTATGGAAGATGGTAATTTCAGAATAACTGGATATTCTGCAGATGGTAAGTTTGCTAATAATATGCAATCTTATGTGGATTTCTTCGGAGAAAATGGAATGTTTGCTGGAACTAATTATGATGAAGAAGATGCAGAAGAAATAATTGAATGGATTACTATATTTGAAGATAAAGATATTCTTGAGAAAAAAGTTAGGGATAATTATAGTGAGTTAAGTGATAATCAAATAAAGAAAGTTTTAGCAAAGAAATATTCAGGTTGGGGAAGTTTATCTAAAAAACTTTTAAAGACTAAATATTATAAAGATAAAGAAACAGAATTATATAAATCAATATTTGATTTGATGTATGAAACTGATAAGAATTTTATGCAAATAATAAATGATGATAAATATAATTTTCAAGAAATGATTCAAGAGTTTAACAATAATGAAGAAAGTAAAAAATTAAATTATTCAATGGTTGAAGAATTAGCAACTTCACCTAAAACTAAAAGAGGTATATATCAAGCTCTAAAAGTTGTAGAAGAATTAGTCGATTATATTGGATATGAACCAAAAAATATTTCAATCGAAATGGCAAGAAGCGAAGAAGAAAAAGTAAGAAAAGATTCAAGAAAAGATTACATTAAAAAGTTGTATGATGGCTGTAAAAATTCAATAGAAAATTATAAAAAATTAAAACATGAACTTGATAGTCGTGAAATAACAAGTCAAAGATTATTCTTATACTTTATTCAGGAAGGTAAATGTCTATATACTGGAACTCCATTAAATATAGAGGACATAGAAAATCAGTCTTTATATGAAATAGATCATATTATTCCAAGGTCATTAATAAAAGATGATTCAATTGATAATAAAGCATTAGTATTAAAAAAATGTAATCAAGATAAAAAAGCAAATTACGTATTACCTACACAATTTAGAAATTCTAAACAAAAAGATTGGTGGAAGCATTTAAAAGATAATAAATTGATGTCTGCAAAGAAATTTCATAATTTAATAAGAGAGAAATATAACGAAGAAGATATTAATGGATTTATCAATAGACAATTAGTAGAAACCAGACAAATTACAAAACATGTTGCTAATATTTTAAAGAATTTACATAAGGATTCTAATATCATTTATTTGAAAGCCGACTTATCACACAATTATCGTGAAAAGTATGATTTATTTAAATTTAGAGACATAAATGATTATCACCATGCACATGATGCTTATCTTGCGGCTGTATTAGGTGAATATAAAGAAAAATTTATGAAAAGAAAAATAAATTTTGATATGGTTAAAGAACTAAATAATAAGATTGTAGAAATGGATGAAGGTAAAAGAAAGAATCTTAGATTTGGATATGTAATTAATAGCTTGGATGAAAATTTAAATGATATAGTTTTAAAAATTTCAGAAAACTTAGTTGATAATGAGACTGGTGAAGTATTATTTGATGCACATGAATTTAATAAAAGAGTAGAAGATACATTATATAGAAATGATATTATGATTAGTAGAAAGACTGAGATAAGATCAGGCCAGTTCTACAAGGAAACAATTTATAAAAAAGGTAAAGGAACTATTCCTATAAAACTTGGTATGTCAACTAATATATATGGTGGATATTCAAATACAAATACAAAAAAATTGATGCTCATTGAATATAATGAAAATCAGAAAAAAATTATTGGATTTCCAATGGCTTTGGGTGCAAGAAATAAAGATAATGAAATTAATGATTATATTAAAACACAGATTAACTTAAAGAAAAACTCTACTTTTAATATAAAAAAGTATTCTATTCCTTTTGAAACAGAGCTAATATATTATAATCAAAATGTTTTCATAAAAGGATATAGTATAGGACGTAAGAATTGTGAAATTTCAAATGCAATTCAATTAAAAATAGCTAAAGATAAAATGAAACGTTGGAAATATGCACTTCAATACTTATTGAATGAGAAAAAACAATATATTGATTTTGCAGAAAAATATGTAAATGAGATTTATGGTTTTCTAATCAGTTTAGATTTATTTCCATTATTTAATAAAGAATTAGATAAAATAAGAAATAAAATTAATTTTGGAGATCTAGATTTAAATCAACAAAAGAAAATAATAAACGAACTATTTAAAATGTATCATTGTAATAGTGTTAATGCTAATTTATCTGAATTTGGACTTGGTGATAGGATGGGACGTTTGAGTGGATACAACATAACGAATGGAATAATTATATCAAAATCAGTTACAGGAATAAGAGAGTCAAGATATGAGTTTTAGAACAGTTGTTATTACAAGACAATCTAAGATTAGTTATAAAAATAGATTCCTTGTAGTAAAGCAAGAAAATGATGAGAAGTATATTCATTTATCAGAAATAGATACAATAATAGTAGATTCTATATCTGTATCTATTTCTGCATATCTTTTAAAAGAACTTGCTGATAATAAAATAAATATAATATTTTGTGATGAAAAGCATAATCCATTTGGTGAAGTTGTTCCATATTACTCAAAACATAATACCAGTAAAATGATTAAAGAACAAATTAAATGGAAGGCTTCGGATAAGGATAAAATATGGGCAGAGATAGTAAAAAACAAAATTATGAATCAAGCTTTATTGTTAAAGAAAACTAAGTCGTCAAAATATAAATTAATTTTAAGCTATATTGACGAAGTTGTTGAAGGAGATAAAACAAATAGGGAAGGACATGCAGCAAAGGTTTATTTCAATGCTTTATTTGGAAATAATTTTGTTAGAAATTCAGATGACTCTATAAATGCAGCATTAAACTATGGATATGCAATTTTGCTTTCAACAATCAATAAAGAGATTATTAATAATGGATATTTAACACAACTTGGAATTCATCACAAAAATGAATTTAATGAGTTTAATTTAACTTGTGATTTAATGGAACCCTTTAGAATAGTAATTGATAATTTTGTTTATTATAATCAAGAAAGAAAACTTGATACAGAATACAAACTTGATATTGTAAATATTTTAAATGGAAATTTTAAGTATCAAGGTAAAAATTACACATTGAAAGATATTATAAGAATGTTCGTAAAAAATACTTTAGAATCAATAAATAATTCAGAAAATTATAAGGAATTTGTATATTATGAGGGATAGAGTTATGAGAACAATTGTATTTTTTGATCTTCCAAATGTATATTCTAAAGATAAAAGAGCATATCTAATGTTTAGAAAATTTTTAATTAATGAAGGATTTATAATGATGCAAGAATCGGTGTACTCAAAAATTATTTTAAATTCTCAACAATCAAATGCTTTAGTTGAAAGAATAAGAAAAAAGGCCCCCAAAAAAGGTATAATACAAGTAATGAATATAACAGAAAAACAATATTCTCAAATAGAATTTATTACTGGATGTAGTAATAGTAAAATAATAAATAGTGAAGAAAGATTAATAGTGTTATGAAAATAAAAATAGACTTTATTGATTCAATAATAGATTTTGATAATTCAAATATATATTCATTTGAGATACATAATAAAAAGTATTTATATAGAATTTCATCATTGCTTTATAGGATTAGTAATGGAGATTTACCAGAACATGCTGAATGCTTTGACAAAGACAATAATGAATTAAAGATAAGCAATAAAATAAGATTTTTTTCTGAATATTTTGACTTTGAGTTTGACTCTAAAAAATATTCAACGGATATTACAAAATATATTTTATCTAATATAGAACAATATGATAGTGAAAATATTCTAAGAATATTCTCTAAATTATGTAAATTAATTGATAATGAGTTACAGAAGACAGATTTATCAATATCAGTTTCTACAGAAGAAGGTATTGAAAATGTAATTAAAATGTTTAAACTTAAAATAAATCAAAAAGAAGATTTATTAGATAATTTACTCTTAATAGTTGATTTAGAAGTTGCACTGAATTCTAATAAAATATTATGTTTTATGAATTTGAAACAATTTTTAACAAAAGAAGAAGTTCTTGAATTTTATAAATATGCAACATATAATTCAATAAACGTTATAATGATAGAATCTTCTAAATATGATTATTTTAGTGATTATGAAAAAGTTATAGTTATTGATCAAAGTTTAGACGAAAATATGATATAATAATTAGAGATGAAATAGAATTTATCATTTAAGAACTACAAATTTCTATTATTGTAGTAGTAGAATTAAAACTATTTGAGGTTTTAGTTCTATGTCATCTTAAATGGTATTAAAACATTATACTACTTTTTAGAACGTGGATGAGGGTTTTAGTTCTATGTCATCTTAAATGGTATTAAAACAAGATCAATTAATTGAATATGCAAAAATAGGTTTTAGTTCTATGTCATCTTAAATGGTATTAAAACTTCATTTTCTTTTTTTCCTTTCGTCCTTTCGTTTTAGTTCTATGTCATCTTAAATGGTATTAAAACAGAAGTAGGTGGTTATAATGATTAGTGTATGTTTTAGTTCTATGTCATCTTAAATGGTATTAAAACTGAGAAAATTAGTGAGGGAGAATAGAATAGTTTTAGTTCTATGTCATCTTAAATGGTATTAAAACTTATGCTTCCCGAATAAAAAGCAACCCGGAGTTTTAGTTCTATGTCATCTTAAATGGTATTAAAACTAGAGTTAGCAAGTCGTCAATATCGCCTATGTTTTAGTTCTATGTCATCTTAAATGGTATTAAAACTGACAAAGAACTAGTAAGTACAAATACCCAGGTTTTAGTTCTATGTCATCTTAAATGGTATTAAAACCCACAGGGATTTGCACTCCCCCTACCCTTTGTTTTAGTTCTATGTCATCTTAAATGGTATTAAAACAGCCCAATGGAGATAGAAGTTGTTAATACTGTTTTAGTTCTATGTCATCTTAAATGGTATTAAAACTGGTATTTATATTGATATAAATCTTTATTTGTTTTAGTTCTATGTCATCTTAAATGGTATTAAAACAGAAATTATATCCTTTAGATGACGAAAGAGGTTTTAGTTCTATGTCATCTTAAATGGTATTAAAACTTAACTTTTCTCCTGCTGCTTTGATACTTTGTTTTAGTTCTATGTCATCTTAAATGGTATTAAAACAATTGATGATGATATACGTCTAGCATATCGGTTTTAGTTCTATGTCATCTTAAATGGTATTAAAACATCTGTTTTCTCACACAAACAAAAGAAATCGTTTTAGTTCTATGTCATCTTAAATGGTATTAAAACAAGCAAAAAAAAGGTATGATTTTATAATACGTTTTAGTTCTATGTCATCTTAAATGGTATTAAAACTCTTTTTCTTTACAAATAAACTTGTAATATGTTTTAGTTCTATGTCATCTTAAATGGTATTAAAACAAAATATCAGAAGCATTGGCTAGCATTCCTGTTTTAGTTCTATGTCATCTTAAATGGTATTAAAACTTGTTTTAGAAGAATTAAAACCACAATATTGTTTTAGTTCTATGTCATCTTAAATGGTATTAAAACATTTAACCACCAATCAACATCCCATAAATTGTTTTAGTTCTATGTCATCTTAAATGGTATTAAAACTAATCCTTTCCAGATGCTCTAACATTTACTGTTTTAGTTCTATGTCATCTTAAATGGTATTAAAACTCCTTTACATGATAAGGACGTTAATCCTACGTTTTAGTTCTATGTCATCTTAAATGGTATTAAAACCGTATAATTGAAATATATAACGAAACAATCGTTTTAGTTCTATGTCATCTTAAATGGTATTAAAACATCCTTATGCAATGGCGTTAAAAAGATGTAGTTTTAGTTCTATGTCATCTTAAATGGTATTAAAACAGAGGTTTCCAGAGTTATATAATTATATTGAGGAGATGGATTTATGACTGTAAAAGAAGAAGCGCTAAAGCTGAAAAATTTTGAGGAATATGAAAAGAAAATCGATGATTTGAATGCTAGAGGCTTAGTTTTTGATCGTGAGATTGCTGAACATTTTTCTAAAATATTGCCAAAAGCCTATAATCCATATGATAAAGAAAATGACATAGTATATGATTTGCCAGGGTTAGGGCGAAAAAAAACAGATAGCACTCAATAAAGAGTGTTTTTTTATGCTATCTTATAGACACCATATTAAGTAAACATAATATATGAGACTATACAACGGTTTTAGTTCTATGTCATCTTAAATGGTATCTAATTTTGTAAAAAATAACTATAATAATAAGTGTTTATACGAAGAAAATAATAAAAAAGAATTGATAGCATTCCAGAAACAGTGTGAAAAGTTTAATAAGTTTATTTCTAGTATGCACTACAAAGCTGAAAAAGATAAATAATTGTTATTCTACGCAAATTTATTTTTTAAATCATTATGTTTTAATTTAATATAGAGACTCTATTAACATTATAAATTATTCCTATACAAAATATAATAATTATGTTAGTATATAAAAAAAGGAGAAAAACAATGAATAGTAAATTTTATAATGCACTTAATGAATTTATGGAAAAAGAAGATGTAAAAACCGAGGAAGAATATGAAAAAAAATTACAAGAATTTATGCAAAAATACAATGCTGGTGAAATTGAATATACTAAGACTCCATTAGATGAAGCATATGAAATTTTAGAAAAGGCAGAGAATTCTAAATCAGAAAAACAAGCTCTGAAATATGCAAAACAAGCTTATGAAAAGTGTCCTGAATGCTTTGATGCTATAATATTTCAAGTAACACTAGAAGAAGAACCAACTAAAAAGCTAGCATTACTAGAAAAAGGACTAGAAATAGAAAAAGAAAGATTAAAAAAAGAAGGCTTTTTTGACAAAGAAAGCATTGGCAAATTTTATGGATTATTTGAGACAAGACCTTATATGAGAGGATTAGATGTTAAAGCTAATTTGTTGATAGTAGACGGTAAAATGAGACAAGCCATTGATGTATGTCATGAAATGATGAGACTAAATAATAATGACAATATGGGAGCTAGGTACATGCTTATGGCTCTATATGCTTTCTTAGAAGATGAAAAAGAATTACTAAAACTATACAAAAAATATCCAGAAGAACATCTAGAAG
Source organism: Acidaminococcus fermentans (assembly GCA_963660495.1). Taxonomy (GTDB): domain Bacteria; phylum Bacillota_I; class Bacilli_A; order RF39; family UBA660; genus CAG-877. The sequence continues at coordinate 25,828 of CAVKYO010000068.1, read as the reverse complement.
TACTTTTCCCAATGTTTGTACTTTATTATAAACAAGGAAATGATGCGAAAGCAAAAGAGTATCTAGACAGAATAAACAAAGCCAATCCACATTTTATAAAATTATTTAAAGGCACAATAAAAGAAAATAAAGACATGCCGCTAGGTTATCATTCTAAAGGAGACTCATCAGAAGTACTTATGTATTTCATGAATTACACCTTCCTTATAGCAACAATGAATACAATAGATTCATATATACTTCAAAATAGTAAAAAATCAAAATAAACTTATCAGTAATTAAAAACAAAAGCAAGCTTATAAAAAAATAAGTTTGTTTTTTTAAATATATATAGTAAACGTAACTATTCAGACTTTTGAATTAGAAAAGTAGTATTAGTTGCTGCATTTTCTTTTGATTTATGAGATAATTAAGTTATGAATGATAGTGATTATAAATGGGAAGACAAAGAGACTATCAATCAGGACTTTATAATGAATTAGAAAAATTAAATAAAAAATTAGATAAACTTTTAAAAGAAAATAAAAATCTATCTTTATTCATTTATAATTCAAATCTTGAAATAAAAAGTCTTAATGAACAATTAAATAAAGCTAATGAATTAATAAAAAAATTGACTGAAGAAAATGAAAAACTAAAAAATCAAAACAATAAAAATAGTAATAATTCTAGTAAGTGTCTGAAAATTACAAATTAATTTGTTTATTTAAAGCATTTATAGTATACTATAGTAAATTTTGAAAAAGGGTGTTAGTATGCTACTATTTAATACAAAAAACAATTCAAAAGAATTTACTGAATTGCAAGAATATAAGAATAATATTAATAAATTATTAGAACGCGATAAATATATATCTAAAAAGGATTATATTAATCTTTATGATGCACACAAAACTCTTTATGATAAATTGCAATTAATGGAAAAAGAATCAATCCTAGCACCTTGGAGTAAAAAAAACAAAACTAGTTATAAAGAACTTAAATTGCTAATGGACTATTATGAAAATACTGAACAAATTATAACAAAAAAGAATCAAGAATTTATAGCAAAACATTTAATATCAGAAAAAGAATACTTAGATAATATATTAAAAAAAGATGATCCAACAATAAATTTGGACGAAGAACAAAGAACCGCCGTTTTAGCTGATGAAGATTACACTTTAATAATAGCAGGAGCCGGAGCAGGTAAAACCACAACCATTGAAGCCAAAGTAAAATATTTAATTGATAAACAAGACGTAGATCCAAACAAAATATTAATAGTATCATTTACTAAAAAAGCTACAAAAGAGCTACAGGACAGATGTAAAAAATTAAATTTGCCTGTAGCAATTTCTACATTTCACTCTATCGCTAACACGATAATTAATAAAGAACAAGAAACAAAATACCAAATCGCAACTGTTGACTTTATGTTCACTTCTATTAAAAAATTTTTACTTAATAATACTAATGATGAAATATTTGTCAAAAAAGTACTTTTATTTTTTGCTAGTTACTTAGAAGTACCAATATCAGAAGACAACATCAATTTACTATTTAATAAACTAAATAAAGATGATTGTACTACACTACGTTCAGATATAGCCGAATCACTACAAGAATTAAGTAAAAAACAGACTAGAAGTAAATATACAATACAAAACGAAAAAGTAAGAAGTATAGAAGAATGTAAAATAGCTAATTATTTATTTATAAATGGTATAGATTATCAATATGAACCAGTATACAAATATGGATTCAATGATACGATAAAGCCATATTGCCCAGATTTTATAATTAGACAGTACAATAAAGAAATATATATAGAACATTTCGGAATTTCCGAAGATGGAACTAATAATAGATTTACAGAAGAAGAACTTATACAGTATAAGAAACATATAAATGATAAAATAAGACTTCACAAACAACATGGTACCAAGTTAATTTATACATTTTCTAAATACAAAGATGGAAGAAATATCGTATCGCATTTAAAAGAAGAGTTAATAAAAGCGGGTATTTCGTTAGAGCCAAAGAATAGTAAAGAAATATATAATGCAATATTAAAAAATGCTGAGGACAAGTATTTTAACAAGTTTATTCAACTAATATGTATATTTATATCACGCTTTAAAACTAATAATTTTCCTTCTTCTAAATTTGAAGAATGGAAAATATCTTTAACTGATGAAAGAACAAAGTTGTTTGTAACAATTTGTCAACAATGCTATTTAGCTTATATGACTGCTTTAAAAAATACTAATAGTATAGATTTTGAAGATATGATAAATAACGCTACTAATGTATTAGATAAAATGATTAATAAAGGTGATAAATTACCTTATGATTATATTCTTATAGATGAGTATCAAGATATTTCTCTTCAAAGGTTTGACTTATGCGAAAAGCTATCAAAATGTTCTGATGCCAAAATAATAGCGGTAGGAGATGACTGGCAATCTATTTTTAAATTTTCTGGTGCAAAAATAGAGTTATTCACCAAGTTTGAAGAAATCATGGGCTATGCAAATATTTTAAAAATAACAAATACTTATAGAAACTCCCAACAATTGATAGATATAGCTGGAAACTTTGTTATGTCAAATGATGAGCAAATTAAAAAGAAACTAAAGTCGAATAAATCTTTAGAAAATCCTATTGTATTAATGTCATTTGATGATTCATATGAAAAAAATGAATATAATGAAGGACCAAGAAAACGTATGATGAATACTATAGAAAAGTCTCTTGATTTAATAGTAAAAGAAAAAGGAGAGAAACAAAAGGTTCTCCTTATAGGAAGATATGGTTTTGAAGGATACTTCTTAGATCAATATACTAATAATTTTATATATCATAATGGAACATTAAAGTCAAAAAAGTATCCTTATCTTCAAATTACATATTTAACAGCACACTCATCAAAAGGATTAGGCTATGATAATGTCATAATTATGAATGCTAAAGATGCTGTACTAGGCTTTCCTTCAAAAATAGTAGACGATTCAGTAATGAAATTAGTTATAAAAGATAATGAACAGTATGAATTTGCTGAAGAAAGAAGATTATTTTATGTGGCACTAACTAGAACTAAGAATAAGGTATACATAATCACACCTAAATATAAACCTTCAAAGTTTGTATTAGAATTAAAGGAACAATCTAAAAATGTAATTATTACTGGTGAAGAACTAGAACCTAAGAAAGAGATAAGTAATGTATTAAAATGTCCATGCTGCGGCTACCCGTTGCAACGGCGTGCTAATCATAATTTTAAAATAAAAAGTAGAATTTGGCTCTGTTCAAATGATCCTGAGGTATGCGGATTTGTAACAAATGACTTATCTGCTGGGAAACTATCTATTTCAAAATGTCCTAAATGCACAGATGGCTATTTAATAGTAAAAACTATAAAACATAAAAACGGTACTGAAAGTAAAATGTTAGGCTGTACAAACTATAAAGCTGATGGAACAGGATGTTCCGCCTATATGATGAGTTACAATTATACACAAGACAAAGAAGAAGTAAATTTAAGATTTTATGATGAAAAGACTAATCTAGATGAAGTAACGCTATGTAATCATCCATATAAAGAATTGGTAAATGTACTAATTGAAGTAATAAAAACATACCAAAATATGAAAGTATCTCTAGGACCTAGAATGTTATTTTCACTTTTATCTGGTGAAATGACAAAAGCTATTCAAACGTTTGGAATGTATAAAAATAAAAGATTTGGCTATTTACAACCTACCGATAAAAGAAAATTTTATGTGCTACTAAGAGCTATGAAAGAAGAAAAAATAATTCAAATAGATGATGAAAATTATGGAAAAATAACTATGTTAAAAGAATTACTTAATGATAATGATTATAAAATTATATATGCCAGTATGAAATTGGAATAAAAAATTCTTAATTAGAATGGTGTGTTTTTAGAAAGAAAGAAAAGGTGAAAAATATGACTAAACTTATAAATAATGGTATTAAAGGGATTCAAATTGCAATAACATTGTTTGTAACAGCTTTTGTAGTTTTAGGTGCCATATGTGCATGCAATGCTTATGGAAACACTTGGACTGTACAGGATGGTAAATATAAAGAGGTTTATGATGACAGAGAAGAATGTATTAAAACTAATCTTATGACTGGCTCAACAGAAAAATGCGATGACAGTGAACAGGTAATTTATAAGGATAAAGAGGAATAAATAAGAAAAAATATGACGAAACTTTATGAAAATATAGAAATTGTTGAAAAATAAAAAACCAATTAATGGAGAATGAAACTATTTACCGTATTTGATAGGAGTGATATGTATGAAGATGTATGATGAAATAAAATATTATAAAAAAGGATATGTTCATGAACAATATACAAGGATTGTAGAAAGATTTAAGGATTATGACAAAATAACAAAAGTTAAGATGCTTGCTGAAATATACAAAGTTTATGACAATCCAAATAATATTATTGATATTTGTACAACTAGAGAATTAAAGTATTTAAAAATGGTATTAGATAATAAATATACTTTAGATAATTCACTAGAAAAACCGGAAAAAAGTGAAATAAAATATTTAAACAAAAAATATGATTGGGAAAGAGTAACTTTACGTAATAAATTTTTGCTTGACTATGATTATAATAATGAAAGTTATATTCCAGAAGAAATAATTGATAAGGTGAAGATTGCCTTAAAAACGGTAAATTGGAGTGGAAAAAAGAAAATAGATGATTTAAATGAATTATTAGTAAGTTATTGTAAAATGCAAGGTACTGCATTATTAAATACAGTATGTGATTTTGCATCAGGAGTAACTGGAATAGATTCAAGGGCAATATGGAATTTTACATTAAATAATAAGCTATTTAATTATTATGTATTTATTGCAGCAAGAGATATGGAAGGTTTGGGTGAAAATATTCTGCTTGCTATTTTTAGAGAATTCTATGATATAGAAGACGAATTGCATAAACAAAGAAAAAAACAAGGACTAGCAGGAGAAAGATATACAGACCTTAGACTATATAAAACTTTATTTTATAATGACTTTGATATAAACAATCCTAAAATTAAAAAGTTTTTAGATGAATTGGAAGATTTACCATTTTTTTGGCTTTTAGCAATTAAAACAATTAGAGAATATGCAATGCTTAATTTAGAACGAGGTTCTTTAAAGAATGCATTTAAAAATGTTCCATCATTAAAAGACGTTGATTTGACTAGCTTTTTTAAAACTTTAGATGAAGCTATGGATGAAATGCCGTCAGGAGCATTAAATGGTTATACTCCAAACGAAGCAAAAAAAGTAAAAGCTAAGCAAGCAAACATTCAAATTAGAAAAGAAAAAAGATATATTAAGCAGCAAAATGCTTGTATCTCAAAAAAAGATGCTAAATTATTTTATAAAATATATTTTGCTTTATTAGAATTTACTAATAAAAAATATAATATGAATAATAAAATTAAAATATATAATCAGAATGGTATTAATCCATATGAAATAAATGATATAGTAGATAAATATTGGGAAAATAAAGATGCAATTACATTAGAATTTTGCTTAGCTAATCCATATAAATTTAATAAGGAAGAATTAAAGATAACAAATGAATTTAAAAAAGGCATTAGAACTATGTTTTTTATTTCTAGATATGAAAAAGACTATACTGCTTTTATGGAAAAAGATAAAATATATATGGTAAAAGGATTAAATGATAATATAGATAATATTATTCCATACAAAGAATTGCCCTATATTACCATTACATCAATAATTCCATTTAAAGGTAATTTAGTGTATGATGGAATGTTAGTAGAAATAAATGTAAAATTGGGCAATGAATTTGAAGAAACTATAGAAAAAGAATATGATTCATTGATGAAATATTACCATTTATAGAAAGATAATTATTGTATGCTAATGGAATTTATTCAAAAACAAAAATGTAACAGTAGCTGTAAATATACATAAATTATCATAGGTGATAAATATGTATAATAGAGTTAGTAAAAAAGTCGTTATTGATGCTGGTCACTAAAGCACGAATAAACCCAATGCAAATAGAATTAGTTGTAGCAAATTATAATCTATACAAATATAATCAAACCGATACTTTTTCAAGAAGTATCTTTTTAAATAATTATCAAAATGGTATTATTAGTATAAAGATAGGTGATAGAATGGTGGATAAAGTTATAAATGATTTTTATTTTTCTAGATTGTTTTACATTGTGATAGTAACATTAATTGGACTTGCAGTAATAAATGATTTAAAAAGTAAAGATAAAATAAATATAAAAGAATGTTTAAATCTTAGAAAATTTAATGTTAGTATTTTATTAAAATACATGTTTTTATCGTTTATTATTAGGATATTATTAGAACAATTAGTTACATTTATTCCAATATCAACAACTGATGTTCAAATTCCTTCAAATGTTTTTGAAATAATAGCTGAAATTGTGACTACTTGTATTTTTGCACCAATATTTGAAGAAATAATATTTAGATTTGGATTATATAAAAAATTAAATAAGAAGTTAAATATTTTTATTTCTATAATGTTGACATCCATAGTTTTTGCTTTAATACATATCTATAATATTGATGGTTTTATTATTTTGTTAGGAATAAGTTTAATATGGAATTACTCTTTTTATAAAACAAATAATCTAGTTTATCCAATTGCTTTACATTTGATTCATAATTTATATGCAGTGAGCGATAATTTGCTTAATTACAGTAATTATTGGTATATATTATTAATAATAAGTGTTATTGGATATATTATTACAATAATAAAAAAGCAAAAAAATTAATTCTGATACTTTTCCTAGAATCTGGAACTTATGAAATTGGTGAAAAATCTCATGATTTTAATTAATCCATAATATGTACAAGCTACTATTGATGAACCAGCATTAATATTAAGCATTTCTGCTTTGCTTAATTCTTGCATAAACATCACCTCCTATTATATATATACCGGAAAAATATGCAAAATCCTTTTAAATCTTTGAAAAAATTAAAAATATTGTATAATATAATGAGTTAAATAAAATTTTAGATGAGTTATTATTAAATCCAGAAAATGAATGTGTGGAATTTAAAAAAGCAGAAAATAATTTTGATATAGATACTTTGGGTAAGTATTTTTCAGCTTTAGGTAATGAAGCAAATTTAAAAAATAAACAATATTCTTGGATAGTTTTTGGCGTTGACGATAAGACACATGAATTAACCAATACAAATTTTTATAGTGATAATAATTTTAACAAAGTTAAAAAACAAATTTCTGATAATACAACAGATAACATAGGATTTATTGAAATATATGAATTTACAAAAGATAATAAAAGAGTAATTATGTTTCAGGTTCCAGCTGCTTCTGGGACACCAATTAATTTGAAAGGTTTTCCATATGGTAGAAATGGTGAATCAATATCTCCTCTAGCATCAAATAAGATAGAACAAATTAAAGCAACAGCAAATTATGACTGGTCAAGGCAAGTAATGGAAAATGCAACAATAGATAATTTAGATAAGGAAGCAATCAAATTGGCTAGAGAACAATTTAAGGTTAAATATAAAGGGAAAAGTATATCTGATGAAATAGATAATTTATCTGATATTGATTTTTTAAATAAAGTCAAATTAACATTAAATAACAAAATTACTATGGCTTGTATGCTATTATTAGGAAAGAATGATGATGATTATTTAATGAATGGTTATACACCTAAAATGACATGGAAACTTTATGATGATTTTAATGTTATTGATTATGAACATTTTGGTATACCATTTATTATTAATGTTGAAAAATTAAAATCGAAGATACGAAATTTGAGATATAGATACATGATTAATGGTAATACTTTATTTCCAAATGAGGTTGATCAATATGATAACTATATTCTTCGTGAGTTAATTAACAACTGTATTGTTCATCAAGATTATAAACTTCGTGGTAATATAAATGTTATGGAATACAAAGATAAGTTAATAATAACTAATGAAGGAAATTTTATTCCAGAAACAATAGAAAATGTTTTAAAAGATGGTTTTTCGTCATCTTATTATAGAAATCAATTTTTAGCTAATGCTATGGTTAACTTAAATATGATTGATACTGTTGGTAGTGGAATAAGAAGAGTATATGATATACAAAAGAAAAAGTTTTTTCCAATGCCTGATTATGATTTAAGTGAAGATAATCGAGTTAAAGTAACTCTATATGGAAAAATAATAGATGAAAAATATAGTAAGATTTTATTTGAAAAAACAAATTTAGATATAGATGAAGTGATGCTATTAGATAGGGTACAAAAAGGTTTTGAAATAACAAAAGAACAAAGTGATTATTTAAGAAAAGATAATTTAATTGAAGGAAGATATCCTAATATTTATATTTCATCAGATATTGCCAAGATAACTGGGGCTAAAGAAGAATATGTGTATAACTCCGGTTTAGAAAATGAATTTTATATGGAAATGATTTTAAAATATTTGAATGAATATGGTTCGGCAAGTAGAAAAGAGATAATAGCACTATTAAATGATAAACTTCCTAAATCATTAGATAATAAGAATAAAGTAAGTAGAGTTAGATATTTATTAGATGTTTTAAAAAAAGAAGGAAAAATATATAATGACGCAAAATCTGGTGGCTCATGTTGGAAAATAAAATAGCATTTGCCGCTTTTTTGTCGCTTTTTTGCCGCTTTTTTGCTACTTTTTTAATTAAACAATGTCACCAGAGTGAGATTAAACTCCGTATAAAAAGAATTAGTTGTAGCAAATTATAATCTATATAAATAAACCGTAAATACTTTTTAAAGGAAGTATTTTTTTAATATATATGAGGCGATGTAAATGGATAAATTGACAAAATTTTTGAAAGAAAATAATACATTATTTGATATTGGAATTATAAATAATGGTTATTATCATAAATTATCAAAACCTTTTAAAGACAAACAAGTAATTAGATTTAAATGGAAAAAATTCAATTAATAAACTATTAGCCAATCTAACTAAAATAGGAATAATATCAAAAGATAATGCTTTAGGGTATTATAATGCACTATATGATATAGAAGGAACAGATAATCAAGTTTTTATAATATATGCAGTTGATTCACATGTTCAACTCCCTAAATTATTGCTGAAAAATTATAGGACAGATGATAGTTTGTTTTATTTAAATACTTCATCAAATAAGATTATAAAAAGTTCTGCTAAAAACGATAATACTAGTTTTGGATACTATTCATTGGCATTTGAAGAATATTTAAGTGTAAACTATGAAAAAATAATTTCTAGAATTATAGAATTATTTATTCCATTTATAAATCAAGAAGTAACGACTATTACATTAAAAGATTTAAATAAGAATATTAATAAATTATTTTTTATGGCACTTGTCAGAAATCCAAAGTATATAAAAGAAATAAATGAACATAGTTTAACAGCACAATTGTTTGATGGCGGATATGATGCCAAATATTTAGCAATAACAGGAGAAAAAATGAACACCAATTTTATTAAAGGATATACTCCTGTACCTTTAGTTAATACAACAAATAAGAATTTAGTAACAATTAAATCACTTGTTTCAAATTTATATATTGATGGTGGAATTGAGTGTATGGTAATGTTATTACATCCAAAAATTGCAATTGCATTAGTTCCAAACAAATACTATAAAAAAATGATTGATGAACAAGGACAACAAACTTATTTGTAATTGAACGAAGAAAAGGCTTTAATTAAAATGAACAAACAGATTTATAATTGCGCAAAATTTAATAACGATGATGTGATTGGCAAAAAAACAGATTTAGATGATTTAATTAAATATATTAATAACCAAGGTGATAGAGATGAACATAAAAAGTGATTTTAAGGAGATATTAAATTATGCACATATGTGGAATTGGGCACCAGACATAGCTTTAATGCAAGAAATATATAACAATTATGGCAATTCATATTCTATATTAACACCATTTGCATATTGTTATCTTGAGGAACTAATTAGATCAACAACATTAGAATACGTAAGAGATTACATAGATTCAAATGAGAACCCTAAAAAAAGAAAAACAGGAATGGCATTATTAAATTTAGCAATTGAGGAAAATAAAGATAATATTGAATATATAGAATTATTAAATGAAATAAAAAAATATTTTAAATTATCTACATCATTAGATAATGGAGATAATAGAAATAGTATCAATCATGATTATATGCATCCGAAATTTTGGACACAAAATTCATTTGAATATTTAATTCATGATATTGCAAGATTATCAAAATATTCAAAATTTTAGCAACCAAAAATGTTTTTTTTTTATGCAATGAAAGAAGAAATTACATGGTCCAGCAGTAATGAAGAAGTTGCAGAAGTGAAAAACGGAATTATTTCTGCAAAGAGTTTAGGTAATGCAACAATAACAGCTGAAACAACTAGTGGATTAAAAAAACAGTAAATATTGAGGTCTACCAAAAGGATGATAATTTATCATTAGATAAAGAATCTGTTGAATTGTATGCAACAGAAACAATTCAACTTAATGCGACTTTTGAACCAGAAAATGCAACATACAAGGATATAAATTGGTCTAGTTCAGATAGCTCAGCTGCTACTGTTGAAAATGGGCTTATATCAGCAAAAAGTGTTGGTAAAACAAAAATAATCGTAACTGCAAAAGATGGTATTTCAAAACAATGTTCCGTTATTGTTAAGGAAAAACCAATTGAAGTTAATGGCTCAGGAGATAAAATTATTTCTGATGTTAATATACCAAGTGGAAATTACAAAGCAGTATTATCAAATAATGGTAGAAGTAATTTTATTGTAAAATTTTATGAAAGTTTAAATGATAGTTATGGTGATTTGCTTGCAAACGAAATTGGAACATATAATAGTTCCGTTGTAATTAGAGATGGTGTGACAACTGCTATAACTGGAGGAATGTTGGAAGTTAAATCTACTGGTAGTTGGACGATTAAGTTTGAAAGAATAATTACAGATATAAATGTAGGAGAGATTCAAAGAGTAGTTAATATCAAAAATAAAGGTTTGAGAAAAAGTTTAAAACTATTAGAAGAATTAAAATATCTAATATATAAAGAATACTCAAACGGAATGTACACAATAACACTTAACTAGAAAAGTAACAATGAACGCTAGTTATAAGAGGCTCGGTAAGATATATAGGCTTATATCAGAACCTATCTTATAGAAATATAGGATGAATACAAGTTTGAACTATAACATATTTCAAAGAATTAATTAAAAAAATATATATGTTATAGCTGAAACTAATAATATGGTGCTAGGATACTGGAAACTATATTTATTTGAAAGGAACACATGACTTTTATAAGGTATTTTATTGCTGTACCAAGAATAATATTAAATGACCAAACTTGTTCCCAAACAGATAAGTTAGTTTATGGTGTGATTAACTCACTATCATATAATAAGGAGTATTGCTACGCTAGTAATAGTTACTTTGCTAATACATTAAGTATTAAAGAAAAAACAATATCTAATTCAATTAATAATTTAAAAAGAAAAAATTATATAAGTGTTAAATTTATAAATGGACAATGAAGAATTTATCTTAATGTAGATATTGTGAGTAAAGAAAATTCTAAGGTGTTAGAAAAAATGAGAATAAAAACATAGTAAAAAATTACCAATATAAAAGAAAAGAATATACAAGAAATAATTATAATAAAAATAATAAATTAATTCCATATTGGATGGAACATCCAGAAGTTTGTGTAGATGATCCAGGAAGCCCTAAAGAACAGGAATATATGGAAGATTTGTAAAGATTTTAAGGAGGATTGATATATGACTAAAATAGGAGGATATTCTTTATAGAACATTATAAAGAGGGATAGATAAAATGGAGGTAAGTTATAATGTAATAAATATAATAAAAGATAATCAAGAAATTGAAGAAACAAAATTAAAAGATATTATTGCAAAAAAATTACTACGAGTTATATTAGCGGAAGAAGAAAATAGTGTAGCTTTAAATAATTCGTAATATGGTATATAATGTCCTTGTAGATTTAAATTTGCTACAACTCAGAAATTAGGTGTTGTAGTAAATGGAAAAGGTAGGAGTATATTGCAGACTATCGGATGAGGATAGATATAAGAAAAATAAAAATGAGGATAGTGAGTCAATCGCTAATCAAAAGAGTATGCTTTTAAAATATGCTTTGGATCAAGATTGGGAAATTGTAGATATTTATTCAGATGATGATTATTCTGGAGCAGGAGTTGAAAGACCAGACTTTAATAGATTAATTAATGATTGTGAAAATGGAAGAATAAATATTGTATTATGTAAAACACAAAGTAGATTTTCAAGAGATATGGAAGTAATAGAAAAATATCTACATAACAAGTTTGTTGAATGGGGAGTTAGATTTGTAAGTATAGTTGATAATGCTGATACTAACAATGAGGCTAACAAGAAATCAAGACAAATTAATGGACTTGTTAATGAGTGGTATTTAGAGGATTTATCTAATAATGTTAAGAAATCATTAAAAAATAAAAGAGATGATGGTTTATTTATGGGTAGTTTTGCACCTTATGGTTATATGAAAGACCCTAATGACAAACATAAACTTATTATTGATGAAAATGTTGCACCCATTGTTAGAGAGATATTTGAAAAATATAAAAATGGGCTTGGTTATCACAAAATATGTGCTAGTCTAAATGAAAGAAAAATATTATGTCCATCTCTTTATAAAAAATCTATTGGAAGTAATTTCGTATGTTGTAATTTTGATTATGATACAACTGGAATATGGACATCAGATACAATAGCAAGAATGCTACGAAATGAAACCTATAATGGTACATTAGTACAAGGCAAAAGAACAAACATTAGTTATAAAAATCATAAGTCAAAAAAAGTTCCTAAATCAGAATGGAGTGTCACAGAAAATGCGCACGAGGCAATCGTTGATAATGAAGCATGGTATTTAGTTCAAAAGAGATTAAAGAATCATCATAGACCAGTAAAAGAAGATGGTAAAGTACATGTATTAAGTAGTAAAGTTTATTGTGCTGAATGTGGAAGAATCTTTATGAGAAATCAATGTAATATTAAATGTGCTGGTGGAGTTATGCAAAAAAGAGCATATCTACAATGCAAAGGTAATAAAAAGTATCATACTTGTGATAATAATAGATCAATAAAATATGATATTATTGAAAATTATGTACTTGATGCTATAAATGAATTATTAAAAAAGTGTAATAAAAAATTACTTAAAGAAGAATATAATGCAACATTAGAAAGAGAAAATAAACAAGATATTTTAATTACTAATTTAAATAAAGAAAAAGCAAATCTTGAAAAGAAGATAAATGAAAGCAAATTGTATTTTAAAAACCTTTATATAGATAAGTTAAGAGGTGTAATATCCGATAGTGATTTTTCAATGTTAAGAGATGAATATACAAAGGATGTTGAATTATATCAATTAAGACTAGAAGAAATAGAAGAGCAACTTGATGAAACAAAAGAGAGAAAAGAAAACTCTAAAGACATTGAAAGCATACTTAAAAAGTATAAATATATTAAAAAACTAACTAGAATAATTGTGGATGAGTTTATAGAAAAAATATATGTTGGTGCATTAAATAAAGAAACCAATACAAGAGAGATTAAGATAGAGTGGAATCTTGATTTATAAAGTATAACCTATAAATAATAGAAAATATAGTTTCTGGGTTTATCCGATACCAGCCATGGTGGTTCAGATCCAGGAGCTGTTTCAGGGAATTTAAAGGAAAAAGATTTGAACTTACAAGCTGCTCAGTATATGTATAATAGATTAAATGAACTAGGTATACCAGCAACTATAGTTAGAAATACAGATGAAACTCTAGATAGAAAGGAAAGAGTAAATAGAATCTTAAATGCCTATGGTAATAGTCCGGATGTCATATTAATATCTAATCACATAAATGCGGGTGGTGGCGAAGGAGCTGAAATCGTATACGCCCTACGAAACAATCCAACACTTGCTCAAATGGCTCTCGATAACATCGGCAACGCCGGTCAAATAGAAAGAAAAGTCTACCAACGCCGCCTTCCCGAAAATCCAAATAAGGACTACTACTTTATAATTCGTGATACAGGTAACTTAGAATCATTACTAGTAGAATACGGTTTTATCGACAATGCCAACGATGCTTATAAGCTTCAAAACAACTTGACAGACTATGTAGAAGGCGTCGTAAAAGCCATTGCCGACTATGCACAAGTGCCATACACAAAAAACTCAACAATTCAGGAAAATTATTACACAGTAAGACGAGGCGATACATTATATAGTATTGCTAACAAGTTTGGCACCACAGTAGATACCATCAAAAGACTAAACAATTTAACTTCAAATGTCTTAACCATAGGACAAACATTACTAATTTCAGAAGAAACATTACCGGAAGTATCCACATATATTGTGGAAAAAGGTGATACACTATACGGAATAGCTAATAAATTTGGAACAACTGTGGACATAATAAAACGATTAAACAACTTAACCGTTAACACACTTCTTCCTGGACAACAAATCCTAGTTCCAGCAACCGACAAAACTCCAGCCGAAGAAGAGCCAACCGTTCCACCAATTGAACAACCATACATAATATACACAGTTCAAAAAGGTGACAGCTTATGGAAAATATCTCAAAGATATAAAGTCCCTGTTAATGACATAATAGCTTTCAACAATCTATCAAACATAAACCTAAAAATAGGTGATGAGCTTAAAATACCAATAGCCAATATGGAAACAGAAATAACTTATACAGTCAAGAATGGTGACACTCTCTGGTCAATCGCCAAAGACTTCGAAGTATCAGTAGACGATATCAAAAATGCCAATAATCTAACAACAAACTTACTAACAGTCGGTCAAAACTTAATAATTCCACAATAAGATTCTCTTAAAGAGAATTTTTTCTTTTAAGCTATCGCTTATTAAAGCTACCAAGATTTTCTAGCAATGACAAAAAATTGATTCAACACAACGCAGACCTAATCAAAATAATGTCATTCCACAAAAAAAGAAATCCATACAACAAGCCAAACACCTAACACACTCTTAGGCAAGCCTGTTATCGATTTCTTTTAATTCCTATACAGTTTTCTTTCTAGCAACTACAACACCGTATCCAATTCCGGCAGCAACAACTAACATAAGTACTACAGCCAAAGCATCATTTGAACCAGTCTTATCATCATCATCGGATGTTGTACTATTAGAATCATCATCATCACTAGTAATATCAGCAGCAGTAGCACTACTCATATCTACATAGTTTGCAATGTCATATCTATCCGCAACTTCCTTTTCATATTCAGAGTTAATAGCTTCCTTAATTTCACTATCAAGCTCACTAGAATATCCAGACCAAGATTTATTTCCTATCATAATATAAGGAACGCCTGTAATGCTTTCATCTCTAACTTCTCCGATTTTTTGTAGTAATTCACTATTGTCAGAATTGTACCAAACTTCATAAGCTACAATTTTGAATTTATCGCCATATTCATCCTGAATACTATCAAAAAATTCCTCAGCTTCGGCACAATGAGGGCATCCATTACCATGGAAGAAATATAGCTTTACTTTTCTTGAATCTTCGTTACTAGAATCATTATTTGTATCTCCTTCAGCAAAGACTGTAAAAGGTACAATTAACAAACATGCAATAATTGCTAAAAATATCTTTAATTTTCTCATAATTACCTCCATATAAATCATATCATAAAAATGAAAAATAGAAAATAAAACTTACTAAATCTCTAAAAAAAACCTAATAAATCATAAAAATATCAGCCAGTACCTGAAAAATTCAAAACTAAATAGCTATTTTCATAAAAAAACAGTACCATATCGATACTGCCACCAAACCTTATTTTGTATGTTCTTCCTTATTATCCACAACTGGAACAAAAAGCTTACACTTACAAATTTGATCCCTTACAAATTCATCACAAGGACACAATGTAGTATCATCAACATTAACTCTGCAAGGACAATGCCCATCTTTCTTTTCTAAACCTTCAATAATAATAGACACATATTTTTTATCAGGATTTAATCTAAAACCTTTCATCTTATTCCTCCTCATCTTTCATCATAATATTATCTTTTACCAAACTTAATCATGCAGAAAAATACATTTAAATAATTGAACAATCAAAGTCAGGTATAAAACTCTCGCTTTGAGTTTCGCCTTCCTGTACAAACGAATTCTCTATTCCAAGTGAGCACGCATAATCTATAACTTCATCATACTCCACATCTGTAAGTTTTCTATTCAAATTAGGAAAGTCATCAATCATACAAATGGGTGTGTACTGATTCATTATACTAATAATTATATTATCTTTATATGTCTCATATAAATATTTAATTATTTTTTTACTATCATCAACGTGCCCAGGCAAAACCAAAACTCTAACAACCAAGCCAGAGGTAAGCAAATCATCCTTAATTTGAAACTTACCAGTTTGCTTATACATTGCCTCAATTGCCAAACTGGCATATTTAAAATAATTACTACATTTTGAATACTTATATCCAAGCTCGTCATTAAAATATTTTAAATCAGCCAAGTATATATCCACAAGACCATTCAAACTTTCAATTGTACTAACATTTTCATAACTACTAGTATTATATACAACTGGTATTTTTAACTCCTTATTTTTTACTTCTTTCAACACATCTATAATTTGCGGAACATAATGAGTAGGTGTAACCAAGTTGATATTATGAGCACCTAACACTTGTAACTTTAAAAAAATTTCCTTCAACTTATCATTATTTATTTCCTTACCATAGCTATTCCTATCAGTACTAATCTTTTTATTCTGACAAAACAAACATCTTAAATTACAATTTGAAAAAAATACCGTCCCAGATCCATTTTCACCAGATATAACAGGCTCTTCCCATTGATGAAGACTATAATACGCAAGTTTAACCTTATCAGAAGCGCCACAGAATCCGACACTTTTATGTCTATTAACCTTACAATTTCTGGGACATAGCATACAACTTTCTAACATATCCATAATAAACCTCAAAATTAAATATAGAATGAAACTAAGATATCAAAAAAAATAGTATAAATCAATAGCTGAATTCAACAAAATATCCTAATACAATCCAATGACTAAATCCAACAATAAGTCCAACACAAGCTAATAACTAAATCCAACAGTCAGTCCAACACAAACCAATAACTAAATCTAACCTTCAAACTATCGCAACAGCTCTCGTCTTAACACTTCTTTCTCATCATCACTAATAAAAGCAGCCTCAATAGCATTCATATTAAATTGTAAGAAATCTTCATCAGTAAATCCGAAAGTCTCCTTCAACAACCCGTACTCACGATTCAAACTCGTATTAGAAACAGTTCTATTATCCGTATTAATAGTCACCAAAACACCTCTATCAACTAGTGCCTTAATAGGATGTTTATCCATGCTCGCGACAACATCAGTATCAACATTACTAGAAGGACAAACTTCCAACGTAATTCTTTCATTTACCAATTTGTTCACAACAACACTAGACTCAATACTACTAATTCCGTGACCAATTCTTTTAGTACCAAAATTAATAGCGTCAACAACACTTTCACAACCAGCGGCCTCACCTGCATGAATGGTAAACGGAATCCTTTCTTTATTAACTATCTCAAACAATTCTTTAAAATTACTAGTCTTATAATTAACCTCATCTCCAGCCAAGTCTATTGCCACAACGCCCTTACCTAAAAACTCTTTTGTTAGCTGAATTATTTTATAATTATCCTCAAAACTAAAATGTCTCATCATACAAAATATCAAATTAACTTTTACCCTTGGTACTTTTCCAAATCCTCTTTTCATTGCCTCCACAACTTCATAAATATTATGTTTACTCAAATGAAACAATGGACAGAATCTAACTTCAGCATAAATAACTTCATCTTCTTCTAACTCTCTGCCAAGTAAATAAGCATACATTTCTATATTATCTAAATTCTGTAACAACTTTATTGGCAAATCAAATTTAGCCAAGTATTCAGTCAAATTCTTTGACGTAGTATCAACAAGTTCACTAGTTGCGTCATAACCAAGCATCTTATTAGTGTAATCAATATCGATAGAGCCATCAAAATGTAAATGTAACTCAATTTTTTTCAAACTGAAATCACCAACCCTTAAAATTCAATATAACAAAATTATATCACGAATGATATTTAACATAAAGAGCAGATTATAAATTAACTATTATCAAAAATACCCAAAACTAACAAAGCGCAATTCCCAAATTCACACTCCATCAAAAACTCTCAAAACAAACAAAGAGCAAATTATAAATTTACCTAAATCAAAACTATCAAAAACAACATAACCATTCACCATTCGAAATTAGTCTAAAAAGGTTGAATATACATACATCCTCAAAAAAAATCATATATTCTTTCGAGGAGGAAAAATATGTACACAGGTTTGACTAATGAAGAGGTTATAGAAAATAAGAAGAAATATGGCACAAATGAAATAACTAACAAAAAGAACAACAGTTTTTTCAAATTGTTTATGGAGACCTTAGCCGATCCCATAATAAAGATTCTACTTATAGCACTAGCTATTAAAACCATATTCCTATTTCAAGATTTTGACTGGTTTGAAACAATAGGTATCGTCATCGCCATACTAGTTGCTTCTCTAATATCAGCCATTTCTGAATATGGCAGCGAATCAGCATTCGAAAGATTACAAGAATCATCTTCAAAAATAAATTGCAAAGTAAAAAGAAATAACAAAATAACAGAAACATCAATTGATGATATAGTTGTCAATGATATAGTCTTATTACAATCGGGAGATAGAATTCCAGCAGATGGAATAATTGTCTCTGGAGAAATAGACGTAGACGAGTCAAGTCTAACCGGAGAAACTATTGAAATAACCAAAAACTCCACCGGCACCAACAACACTGTTTATCGTGGAACAGTCGTTTATTCAAAAGAAGCACTAATGAAAGTAGAAAAAATAGGAAATGATACCTTCTATGGAAAAATGTCACAAGAACTTCAAGAAGATAGTCAAGATAGTCCCTTAAAACTACGTCTTAGAAAACTTGCTGGTACCATAAGTGTCATTGGCTACATCAGTGCTGCCTTAGTAAGTATTTCATATTTATTTTCACAGGTAGTTGTGGAAAATAATTTTGTCGTATCAGAAATGATAAAAACACTAACAAACTTTCCTTTAATGTTTAAACATATTCTATACGCCTTAACATTAAGTGTCACAATTATTGTAGTAGCCGTACCAGAAGGTCTACCTATGATGATTACTCTAGTACTATCTTCAAATATGAAAAAAATGTTAAAGAACAATGTCCTTGTAAGAAAATTAGTCGGCATAGAAACAGCTGGAAGCCTTAACATTTTATTCACAGATAAAACAGGTACCCTTACAAAAGGACAATTAGAAGTTGCCAGCATCCTAACCGGCGACAAAAAATCATATTTATCAGCAGCCGAACTAAAACCATACAAAGTTTATGATGAACATCTAAAGTACGCCTGTGTATATAATAACTCAAGCTACCATGATGAAAACAATATCGCAGTAGGCGGCAACATCACCGATAGGGCAATACTAAATTTTATCAAAGAAAAGCCAAGAACCGTAAAAAAAATAAAATCAACACCATTTGACAGTACCAAAAAGTATTCAACCATGACACTCGACTTAGGAAAACCAGTCAACTATATAAAAGGAGCACCAGAAAAACTTCTTCCACTGTGTACAAATTATATCTCGATAGATGGCAAAAAAAAGTCACTAGTATCAAAAGAATTCATCATGTCCGATATAAAAAACAAAACAAGTAACGGTATACGTGCCATTCTTTTAGCTTACAATGACAACTATCATTATGAAGAATTAAATCGTCTTACACTAATTGCCGTTCTTTATTTAAAAGACGAAGTTAGAAAAGAAGCCATAGAAGGAATTGAATTAGTAAAAAAAGCGGGTATTCAAACAGTCATGATAACCGGAGACAGTAAAGAAACTGCAGTTAGTATTGCTAAAGAGACTAATCTTATTACAAGTGATAAAGACATTGCAATAACCAGCAATGATTTAGCGAATCTATCAGATGAAGAAGTAAAAAAAATATTACCAAACTTAAAAGTTGTAGCGCGAAGTCTTCCAGAAGACAAGAGTAGGTTAGTTAGACTATCTGAAGAACTAGGATTAGTCACAGGTATGACAGGTGATGGAGTTAACGATGCCCCAGCTTTAAAAAAAGCAGATGTAGGATTCGCCATGGGCTCAGGTTCAGAAGTATGTAAAGAAGCAAGTGACATTGTCATTTTAGATGATAATTTTTTATCAATTACTAAAGCTATTCTCTTTGGCCGAACCATTTTCAAAAGTATCAGAAAATTTATAATATTTCAGTTAACTATAAATTTATGTGCCGTAAGTCTTTCTATAATAGGACCATTTATTGGTGCAGAAACACCAGTAACAATAGTACAAATGCTATGGATAAATATGATTATGGATACATTAGCCGGAATTGCTTTCTCCTATGAGCCAGCCTTAAAGTCATACATGTATGAGCAACCAAAGAAAAAAGAAGAAACAATAATTAACAAATACATGTATGGAGAAATATTATTTACTGGAATATACTCATCACTCTTATGCATATTCTTCCTAACAAACGATACCATAAAGTCTCTATATCGTTATGATCCTAACAACAAATACTTCATGACCGCTTTCTTTGCCTTATTCATTTTCATGGGAATATTCAATAGTTTTAATGCCAGAACAACAAGAATAAACATCTTATCAAATCTTTCCAAAAACAAGGCTTTTCTAATCGTTACCTTAATAATCGTAATAGTTCAATTATACTTAATATACTATGGTGGTGAACTCTTTAGAGCCTTTGGCCTAACCCTAAAAGAAATACAAATCACTATACTTTTAGCCGCAACCGTAATTCCTATAGACTGGATAAGAAAGCTAATCACCAAGCGAAGCCATTCATCAATATAAAATCCATTCGCCCAAACGAAAGTCAACATATCGCAACAACAAACATCTGTCAAAACTAAAATCATTCATCCAAACAAAAAAACATCCGTCAAAACTAAAGTCATACATCCAAACAAAAAACTTTGACCAAGTTACCAAAGCCAAAGTTTTTGCTATGTACTTATACTCGAGCAACCATCAAATTACTTGATGAATATCTTTTAAGACCTTTATGAAATACAAAGAAAGCAAAAATTACAAATGCCATACTCACAAAACTTACAAGCAGGAACAATGGTAGATTAAATTTAACCAAGATAGATATTGGTATATATACACTAAGACCAATTGGAACAATAGTATACAATATTACTTTTACTATTCCTTTAAATATTCCATCTGGATACGTTGAAAATTGAATCATTAAATTATTACCAGTATCAGCAATTAAGTCTGACTTATTAAACCAAAAACTCAAACTACCTAGAATAACTGCAATAGAAGTTATAATCAAACATCCCGTAATAGAAAACCAAGTAAATAGGAAAAAGTTTTCTAATGAACATCCAGAAATAAATAACATTGTGTATCCATAAATTATATCTCCAATAGCTGAAGATGAAACTTCTGAAGTAATTGCGCCTAATAATACATTTTTAGGTTGTACTAAAAAGGCATCCAATTTACCTGTATTAATTGTATCTGATAATTTATAAGCACTCTTGAAAAAGAAATGAGAAAAACCATAAGCTGTTGATGTCAAAGCCCATAATAATAACACTTGCTTAAGCTGATATCCACCGATATTATCTTTTAATGAAAAAAGTATAATCCATTGAATAATAAAACTAGCATTATTAAGTATCATGAAAATAATATTCATCAAAAAAGTAGTTTTATTTAACATTTCTCTCATTAAAGAGTATTTAACTGATAATAAATTAACTTTTAACTGATTTTTAACCGCCGTTAACATTAAGTCTTCTCACTCCCTTCTTATATAATAATGAACATATCAAATATACAAATCCCAAATATAAAATTTGAGCACCAATTACTTGTCCTGCCAAAGTCCAATTAAAATTAACAAATAATTTTGCTGGACCATAGGATACTACATAAATTGGACTATAAGTAACAATAGGTTGTAAAAAATTCGGAAAAAATTCAATAGGGAATATAGTACCAAGTATTAAAATGACTTTACTATATAGCCAGTATAAAGGATTAGCATCTTCTATATAAAATGAAATAAGCCCAACAAATACAACTAATAATGTATTAATTATCATTGCTAAAATCATTGAAACAAACACAACTAAAAACTTAAATATATTTATATTAGGAAATCCCTTCAAAAATACAAATCCCAGTATTCCACCAATGAACATTAATATTACAAATTTAATAGTTGCACGTCCCAAAGAACTAAAAGCCGAATACAAAACATAGTTATAAGGCTTATTAATATTATAAGCTACATTACCAGAACGAACATCATTGGATATTTGTCTAGATAAGCCCCGTCCAGAAACAGACAACCATAATATTTCCGTAACAATAACATACCAAATCATTTGATTCATTGAATAACCATTGATTACTTGACTAGGATCTGTATATAAATAATTCCATAAATTGAAAAATATCAATATCAACATACAAAAAGAAATGAAACCAGTTATAAGATTAGATATGTATTGTAAATTACTCATTATCTCAAACTTATATATCAAAAAATACTTTTTCATTTTTTATCTCCATTTTTATAAATATCACTAATAATATCTTCCAATGGAGTATTAGAAATATTAATATCAATAATATTATCAGGATTTAATAATTTTAAAGCATCAGTGATACTTCTTTTCTTTGTATCAACTTCAATTTTTAAGTTGTATCCTTTATCTTTTAATATAGTAATTCCATCTTCATCATCTAAATTAACTTTTTCCTTCATCTTAACATCAACTAATTTTTTATTTAAATAATGATATTTTAAATTTTCCATAGAGTCATCTAAAACAACTTGACCAGAGTTTATGATAATAACACGTTTACACAATTTTTCAATATCAGAGATGTCATGACTAGTTAGAAATATAGTTGTTTTATACTCTTTATTCATTCGTTTAATCAATGTACGAATATTTTCTTTAACAACAGGATCTAATCCAATAGTTGGTTCGTCTAGAAAAAGCACGCTTGGCTCATGTATCAAGGAAGCGACTATTTCACAGCGAATCCTTTGTCCCAAACTTAAATTTCTAACTGGAGTATCTATAAACTCTTCTAATTCAAATACCTGTTTAAGTTCTTCAATTTTCTTTTCAACAGCATATTCTGGAATATCATAAATTGCCCCAAAAAACTTAAAATTATCATATGGAGTTAAGTGCATCCATAATTGTTCCTTTTGTCCAAAGACAGTTCCTATATTATAGGCTAATTTTTTTCTTTCTTTTCTAGGATCAATACCAAGTATTTTAATATCGCCTTTATCAGGATATAAAATGCCAGTTAACATTTTAATAGTAGTACTTTTACCAGCACCATTAGGTCCAATAAATGCAATTATTTCGCCTTTTTCAACTTCAAAGCTAATGTTTTTAACTGCCTTAACAGTTTTATAACTAGACTTGACAATAGATTTTAAACTACCTTTAAAACCTTTGCTCTTAAGTTTAACTTTAAAGTCTTTTGACAAATTTTTTACTTCGATTATTGCCATAAAATATCTCCTTCCTTTCTATAATTCTTAACTATAAAATAAAATATTCAAATTGCTCTAAAAAGTACATTAGTTAAGAATAAATTATAGCCGAGCAAAACAAAAAGCCACTTCCAAAAAAGAAGTGACTCCGTACTCATAGTTCGTGTAGGATTAATCCCTATGCAGCTCGATAAATCTTATGCATACTCACTCGACTTGCCAACATAGTATCATAAAAGCAAACGACTGTCAACACATTTTTGTTAACAAAGCCTCATGATGTGAAAAATAAGTGAAAATGTCTCTATTTATAAATAACAATAATAAGTGAAAATGTCTCTATATAAAATAATAAAAAAAATATTAATAATAAGTGAAAATGTCTCTATTTTATTGTAAAATACCTTTTTGTCATTTGTAAAAATGAGAAGGAGGTATTTTTTATGTTAAATGACAATGACAAAGTTGAAACAATTAAAATGGTTGTTGACGGTACAATGGCTAGAAAGGAAGCAAGCCTAAAACTTGGTAAATCTTTAAGACAAATTGATCGACTCAAAAAGATATATTTGGAAGAAGGAGAAATTGGGTTAATACACAAAAATCGTGGTAAAGAAAATTCAAATAAAATTAGCGATACCATTATTAATGAAATTGAAACTTTATATTTGGATGAATATTATGATTATAATCTAAAACAATTTTATGAAGAAATTTCATCTAATTATAAGTTGAAATATGACACTATGTTAAAAAGATTTAAAGATGATGATATCATTTCTCCACTTGCCCATAAAAAGACAGTAAAAGAATATACAGAAAAAATGAAAAGTATTGAAGAAAAAGCACCTAATGATAAAAAAATAATTGTATACAAATCAAGAATGGTTGAAGTAGAAAAAGCACATATAAGAAGACCAAGTAACTTGTTTGTATTTGGACAAGAAATACAGATGGATGCTTGTGAAAAAATATGGTTTGGAGGCGTTGTATCTTATTTGCATCTTGCAGTTGACAAAGCAACAAAAAAGGTTTTGTTTGGTTGGTTTGAGTATGAAGAAATTACAAGAGGATATTATGTACTTTTATTTCATATAATTCTAAATTATGGTATTCTAGCAAAAATTAAAGCGGATAATCGTAGTTCTTTCACCGTAAATAAAACATGGAATCACAAAAACAAACAATTTTTAACTCAATTTGGTAAGGCTTGTGAAGAATTAAATATTGCCCTAGAAACAACCAGTGTATCAACAGCAAAAGCAAATGTAGAAAGAGAAAATAAAACATTTAAAGATAGATTGATTGCAGAATTTAGACATGAAAAAATAAATAATATCGATGATGCAAATGAATATTTAAATAATATATTCATACCAAAAATGAATAAAAAATTCTCATATGTAATCAATGAAAAAACATCTGTAATGAGAAAAAATAACTATTCTGAAGAAGAACTTAAACTTATTATTTCCGAAAAGTATAATAGAATAATAGACAATGCTTCATCAATTAGTTATGGTGGAAAATATTATATTCCAATTAATATAAATACCGGTGAAGTAACTTGCTTTATGAAAGGTGTAGAATGCCAATTTATAATAAATTATGACGGTGAATATTTTGGAAAAATAGAAGGCGTTTATTATAAAATGATTGAATTAGAAAATCGTGATTCGATGATGAAAAAAGAATCACAAACAAATATCATAAAAAAAGAACATCACAAGTATATTCCACCGAAAAATCATCCTTGGCGAAAAAATGTGATATTCAAATATTAATTTTGAGGGCTAGCCCTCAAACTCCCAGGGTTTAACGCTCCGGGCTTTCAAAAAAGAAATATATCTTTTTTGCATAGCATTGCTTATTTGCTCAGGTTGCTCCCCAGCATTGCCTTATCCCCATAAGCAACAAAATATATTATAATATCGGTGCAAAATATGTCAATACTCAAAATAGAGACATTTTCACTTATTATT
>CAVKYO010000067.1:0-3828 GCA_963660495.1 Acidaminococcus fermentans | reverse complement strand
GAAAAAAAGTGCATATAGAGTCAAACACTCTACACACACTAAAAATTATACATCCGTTAAAATAAGAAAGTTATTCCAAAAATAACTTTTTCTTTTCCAATAAAATTACACCAAAACCTAGAAACTATGGTATAATCATAACTAAACACAGCATATTATGCCAAAACTTCATATAGAAATGAGATGAATAAATGAAAATCTTAATAGAACAAAGTACTAAAGATACTGACCTAAGTAAATATACTGATGGATTAATTTTATCATTAAAAAACTATTCCTCACAAAGTTACTTAAACTTTACCTTTGAAGAAATAGAACAAATAATAAAAGATAATCCGGATAAAGAAATATTTATCAATTTAAACAAAAACTTCTTTAATGATGAAATAGAA
Organism: Acidaminococcus fermentans; assembly: GCA_963660495.1. Taxonomy (GTDB): domain Bacteria; phylum Bacillota_I; class Bacilli_A; order RF39; family UBA660; genus CAG-877. Next base: position 3,436 of record CAVKYO010000067.1, on the reverse strand, counting down.
TCCTTAAAAGAAACACTTTTAAAAATAGATAAACTAAACGTAAAAGGAATATTTTTCTATGATCTAGCAATTCTTCAATTAAAAAAAGAATACAATTTAAAAACAGATCTTATCTGGAGTCAAACATACATGGTAAATAATTATAAAACATGTAATTATTACCATAGTAAAGGTGTAAAATATGCCTTATTAAGTAAAGAAATAACCTTAGAAGAAATAAAAAAAATAATTACAAAAAGTAAAATAGAAACAATGATTGAAACAATAAGTATGCCAAGTGTTGCCTTTTCAAAGAGAAAATTACTAACTAATTATTATCATAATCTAAATAAAGAAGCAAAGAAAAACTTGGTAATAACAGAAAAAGCAACTAATGATGAATACCAAGTAATAGAAGATGAAACAGGTACTAATTTCTTCCTAAATAAAATAACTAACGCAACATCAATTATAAAAGAGTTATATTCATATAATTGTCCCTATATAATATTAAGAGAATATGGAATAGACCATGAGCAATTTAAAGAGTTATTAATTGATACACAAAAATATATAGAAAGTAAATGTCAGGATGAAGACTACATTAATAAATATAAAAGCCTTAACGACTTTACAAACTTCTTCTTTAAAAAGACAATATATCAGGTGAAGAAAAATGACTAAAATAGAATTATTATCTCCAGCAGGAGACCTAGAAAGATTAAAAGTAACTCTTTTATATGGTGCTGATGCCGTATACATTGGTGGACAAAAATATAGTTTAAGAGCTAATGCTACTAATTTCTCACTAGAAGAAATAAAAGAAGGTTGTGACTTTGCTCATAAACTTAATAAAAAAGTATATCTAACTTTAAACATAGTTTTTCATAATGAAGATATGAGTGAAGTAGAAGAATATATAAAAAATGTAGTAGATGCTGGTATAGATGCCTTTATTGTATCTGATCCATTTATTATTTCACACATTAAAAATAATTATAAAAATGTAGAAGTCCATTTATCTACTCAAAACTCAACAAGTAATTATAAAGCTGTTGAATACTTTAAAAATGAAGGTATAGATAGAGTTGTTCTTGCAAGAGAAGTGGGCAAAAAAGACATGAAAGAAATAATCGATAAGACTCATGTTGATATCGAAGTATTTATTCATGGAGCTATGTGTACCTGTTTTTCAGGAAGATGTGCCTTATCTAATTACGTAACAAATAGAGATGCTAACCGTGGAGGCTGTGCTCAAGTATGTAGATTTGCCTTTAAAACTGATGAAGAAAAAGATTTTACCATGGCAACAAAAGACTTAAATATGGCAGAATATATTACTGATCTTATTGATATTGGTGTTAAAAGCTTAAAAGTAGAAGGAAGAATGAGATCATTATATTATCTAGCAACAGTAATTGGAACTTATCGTGAAATAATAGATAGATATTACAATAAAACACTAAATAAAGAAATAATGCAAGAATTAGAATATCGTCTAAGTAGAGTAGCAAACCGTGAAGTATCAACGCACTTCTTCCTAAAAGAGGCAGATTATGACGACCAGTATTATTCAGGACGTCAAGAGCTATCAAATCAAGATTACCTAGGTTTAATAACCTCCTATGATAAAGAAAATAACTGCCTAGTATTAGTAGAAAGAAATTATTTTAAACCAGGTGATGAAACAGAAATATTTACACCATCAGGTGAAATATATAAATATACAGTAGAAAAAATATATGATGAAGACATGAAAGAATTAGAAGTAGCTAGACATCCAGAACAAGTCTTAAAACTAAAATTTGATCATATTCTACCAGCATATTCTATGATTAGACTAATAACAAAGGAGAGATAACAAAATGAAAAAAAAATATTATAATGTAACAGTTTATGAAACTACAAAAGAACATGAAAGACAAAGAATAGGACAAATAATAGTTGAAAAAAATCTATTAGGAGTACAAGAAATAGTATCAGGAATAGAAATGGATAGAGTACTAACTAATGGACCAATTTGTCTATTTGCTGCTGCAGACATAGAAAAATTTGGACATTACGTTTTTGTAGAACATAGTTCAATAAAAACCTCTTCACTAGCAACACCTAGAGAAGTAGAAGAATACATAGATAATTATGAAAACAATCCATTTAAAAATATAGCTGATGATATGCTTACAAAAAAACAACAAGCTAAAGCACTAAAAAAAGTTCGTAGCTCAAAATAATAAGGAATAAAATATGAAAAATTTAAATATAATTAAAGAAAATTTTCAAAAACAAGAAGAAATATATATAGAATATGCAACCAAAAGTAAAGATGCCATTCGTTTTGAAGAAATATCAGATAACGATATTAGAACTTCATTCTTTAGAGATATAGATAGAATTATTCATGCCCTAAGTTATACAAGATATCTAGATAAGACCCAAGTATATTCTTTTAAACATAATGATCATATATCAAAAAGAATGACTCATGTCCAATTAGTTAGTAAAATTGCTAGAACTATAGGAAGAGGATTAAGACTAAATACAGATTTAATAGAAGCTATTGCTCTAGGTCATGATATAGGTCATACTCCATTAGGCCATACAGGAGAAGCTATTTTAAATGAAATATCTTTACGAGAACTAAATGAGTATTTTGCCCATAACATTCAAGGTGTAAGACATTATATGTATGTAGAAAATAATGGAGAAGGCTTAAATTTATCTGTGCAAGTACTAGATGGTATAATGTGTCATAATGGAGAATTACTATCTAATAAATATGAGCCAGATACAGAAAAAACAAAAGAAGAATTTTTAAAACAATATCAAGATTCATATAAGGATTTAAAAACATCATTAAAAAATAGACCAATGACATTAGAAGGTTGTGTTGTACGTATTAGTGATGTAGTAGGCTACATTGGTAGAGATATAGAAGACGCCATTAACTTAGGCTTATTTAAAAGAGAAGATTTACCAAAAACAATTACCGAAGTTTTAGGAAATGACAATAGAGACATAATAAACACAATCGTAACAGATATTATTGATAATAGCGTAAACAAACAATATATAACAATGAGTAAAAAAGTATATGAAGCCTTAAATGATTTAAAAAAATTTAATTATGAAAACATTTATAGTAAGAGCTTAACTAAAGAAGAAATAGAATATTACCGTAAAGGTATGAATAGTATATACAATAGATATTTATCTGACATAGAAAGCAATAATATCGATAGTATTATCTATAAAATATTCCTAAATAATCAAAATTCAAAGTATTTAGAAGAAACATCATCAAAAAGAAAAGTAATAGATTTTATTGCTGGTATGACCGATGAATTATTTCAAGAAGAAATAAAAAAGTAGAAATTACTTGCAAAAAGCAGTAATTTGTGATACAACCGGAGTTTGCCACTTAAAATTGCATAAAACCATTAGAATTTTGTTAATTCTA
>CAVKYO010000066.1:0-14368 GCA_963660495.1 Acidaminococcus fermentans | reverse complement strand
AGAAAAAATTTATAAAGTTTTGTATAGGAAATACTTGACTTTATTATGAGAGGAGAATAACATATGGACAATAAAAACTTACAAATAACTAATCATGATTTTTTAATATATAGGGATTCGAACAATGACGTTAAGGTTAGTGTAATGTTAATAAATAACGATATATGGCTTACTCAAAATTTGATTGCAGAATTGTTTGGCGTAGGAAGAAGCACAATAACAGAACATATTAATAATATATTAAATACTGGTGAACTTGATGAAAATAACACCGTCGGAAAAACCGACATTGATAATTCTAAAAAACCTGTAAAGATATATAACCTTGATATGATTATTGCAGTTGGATATAGAGTAAATTCAAAAAAAGCAACAAACTTTAGAATTTGGGCTACTAAAATATTAAAAGAATATATGATAAAAGGTGTAGTTATGGATGATGAAAGATTAAAAAATCCTAATTACATATTTGGTGAGGATTATTTTGAAGAAACACTCGAAAGAATCAGAAACATTCGTTCAAGTGAGAGAAGATTTTATCAGAAAATAACCGATATATATTCTTCTTGTAGTGTTGATTATGATAAAGATTCGGAAATAACAAAAGAATTTTTTAAAACAGTTCAAAATAAATTACACTATGCAATAACTGGTAATACTGCAGCTGAAATAATATATAACAGGGTTGATTCAGAAAAAGAAAATATGGGACTAACTAATTGGAAAAATTCTCCCGATGGACCAATCTATAAATATGATGTGGACATTGCAAAAAACTATTTAAATGAAGAGGAATTAAAAGATTTGAATAGAATAGTAACAATGTATTTAGACTATGCAGAATTACAAGCAGAAAATCATAATGCAATGACTATGAAAGATTGGGTAGAAAAATTGAATGCATTTTTGCAATTTAATGGTAAAGAAATATTACACAATGCAGGGGAAATATCGGCTAGTGTTGCAAAAAAACTAGCTTATAAAGAGTATGATAAATTTAAAGTTAAACAAGATAAATTATACAAATCAGACTTTGATAATTTTTTAAATGAAACAAGAATGATAGAGAATGGAAGTGATAAATAATGGATATGTATCAAAAAAGAGAAATGAGAAAAAACAAAAAAATGGATGAAAATACAAAAAGCTTACCATCTACGAGTATCAACTGGTATCCAGGTCATATGGCTAAGACTAAACGTGAAATTATAGAGAAACTTAATTTAATAGATGTTGTTTATGAGGTTGTTGATGCTAGAATGCCATTATCATCTAAAATAGTTGATATAGATGACATAATTAAAGATAAACCCAGAATATTAGTTATGACTAAGTACGATTTGTGTGATAAAGTTGAAACTGATAAAATTATTAAATATTATGAAAATATGGGATATAAAGTTGTGCCAGTTGATTTAATGAGCGGTTTAAATGTTAAGAAGATTCTTGACTATACAAAAGAAATCATGGATATAGAAAATAAGAAACGTGAGAGCAAAGGAATGAAACCTAGGACGGCTCGTGCTTTAATAGTTGGTGTTCCTAATGCTGGTAAAAGTACTTTAATAAATAGGTTAGTTGGCAAGAAATCGGCAGGAGTTGGTAATACTCCAGGATTTACTAAAAGTCTTAGTTGGATTAGAATTAATAAAGATGTTGAATTATTAGATTCGCCAGGTATTTTATGGCCTAAGATGGAAGATCAAGAGGCGGCTCATGTACTTGCATGTTTATCTTCTATAAAAGAAGAAATACTAAATCCAGATGCAATTGCGGCATTTATTTTGAAAAAACTTTATGAATTATATCCAGATAGATTAGAAGATAGATATGGAATAGTAGAATTAGATGAAGATTTAATAGAGTCATATGATATGATAGCTAAAAAAAGAGGAGCTTTATCTAGAGGTGGTGTTGCTGATTATGATAAGGTATCTAATATTATTATTAGAGATTTAAAAAATGGATACTTTGGTAATATTACTTTTGATAGGCTAGATGTAAAGAAGTAGAAAAACTACTTTTTTTCTTTCTTCTTGAAATATTAGTATGTTAAAATATTTCTTGGTGAAGTATATGAATGATAATTATATGTATGAAAGAGAATTAAGAGAAAAGGGTATTAAGTTTATAGCGGGAGTGGATGAAGTAGGAAGAGGACCATTAGTTGGACCTGTTGTTGCTTCTTGTGTTGTTTTGCCTGAGAAGTTTAATTTGGACGGATTAACTGACTCTAAAAAGTTATCTGAAAAGAAACGTGATTTATTTTTTGAAGAGATAAAAAGACAAGCACTTGGTATTGGTATTGGAATAATTGATGAGAAAAAAATAGATGAAGTTAATATATACGAAGCTACAAAACTTGCGATGAAAAAGGCAATTGATGAGTGTAATAAGCAAATTAAAATTGAACATATATTGATAGATGCTATGCCATTAGAGTTAGATATTCCAACTACTTCTATTATTAAGGGTGATTTAAAAAGTATTACAATTAGTGCTGCTTCTGTTATTGCGAAAGTTACTAGAGATAGAATGTTATATGAATTAGACTTAAAATATCCAATGTATGATTTTAAACATAATAAAGGATATCCTACAAAAAAACACCTAGAAGCAATTGCAGAATATGGAATATTAAACGAACATAGAAGAAGTTATGGACCAGTGGCAGATTATGTAAAAGAACATAATTTATAATTTTTTTAGAATATCTTTAAAATTATTCGTATAATAAATATAGAAGTGATTGACAAATTATTGTTTAATCGTTATAAGTTAATAAGGGAGTGGTTTTATGCCTAAAAATTTAGTTATAGTGGAAAGTCCTAGTAAAAGTAAGACAATTGAAAAGTATTTAGGTGGAGATTATAAAGTTGTTTCATCTAAAGGACATATTCGTGATTTAGCAACATCTGGTAAGTATGGACTTGGAGTTGATGTTGATGATGGATTTAAACCTAGTTATGTACCTATTAAGGGTAAAAGTAGTGTTATTAAAGAGCTAAAAAAAGATGTAAAAGATGCAGATATGGTATTTCTAGCAAGCGATCCAGATCGTGAAGGAGAAGCTATCGCTTGGCATTTAAAAGATGCTCTTGGTATTAAAGATAAGAACTATAAAAGAGTTTTATTTAATGAAATTACTCATGATAAAGTAGTTGAAGCAATTAAAAATCCTACTGTTATTAATGAGGATTTAGTTAAGAGTCAAGAGACAAGAAGAATACTTGATCGTATTATTGGATTTAGACTTTCTAAATTATTACAAAGTAAAATAGGTGCTAAAAGTGCTGGTAGAGTACAAAGTGTTGCTTTAAAATTAATCGTTGATAGAGAAAGAGAAATAGAAGCGTTTGTACCAGAAGAGTATTGGACAATTACAGCTAAATTTAAGGATTATGAAGCTGATTTATTTAAATATAAAAATGATGATATTGAGTTAAAAACTAAAGATGAAGCAGATAAAGTACTTGGTGAACTTGGTGATACTTATACAGTTGAGTCAATTGAAAAGAAAGAAAAATCTAGAAAGAGTAAGGCTCCTTTTATTACTTCAACTTTACAACAAGAAGCTTCTACTAAATTAGGATTTCCGGCTAAAAAGACAATGAGTATTGCTCAAAAGTTATACGAAGGAATTGATTTAGGAAGTGAAACTGTTGGTCTTATTTCTTATATGAGAACTGATTCAATTCGTTTGTCTGATGAATTTACTAAGCCGGGCATGAAATATATAGAAGATAATTATGGAAAAGAATATATTGGATATATAAAGAAGTCTAATAAAACAGAAAATGTGCAAGATGCACATGAAGCTATTAGACCAACTAGTATTTTAAGAGAACCTGTGAAAGTTAAACAATATTTGAGTAGTGATGAGTTCAAATTATATAGTTTGATATATAAAAGAACTTTGGCATCTTTAATGAGTGATGCTAAAGTTAATCAAACTACTATTGTATTTGATAATAATGATTATAAATTTAAGACCTCTGGTCAAATATTGATATTTGATGGTTACTTAAAGGTTTATAAGGATTATGAATCTAGTGAGGATAAGATATTACCAGAATTAGGTAAAGAAGAGAAATGTATTAGTACTGATGTTTCTTCTGAACAACATTTTACTAAGCCGCCAGCTAGATATACTGAAGCTAAATTGATTAAAGAAATGGAAGATTTAGGAATAGGTAGACCTTCTACTTATGCTAAAACAATTGATACTATTAAAGAGCGTAATTATGTGGAAATGGAAGATAAGAAGTTTAAACCTACAGAAATTGGAATTGAGACTACTGATAAATTACAAGAGTTCTTTAGTGATTTAATTAATGTTGAATATACTAGAGATATGGAAGAAGAACTTGATGATATAGCTGAAGGTAGTTTAGTTTGGAATGAAGTATTAAAGAAGTTTTATGATTTATTTGAACCTAGAGTAAAGGATGCTTTTTCTGATATGGAAAAGAAAGCTCCAGAAGAAACTGGTGAAGTTTGTCCAGAATGTGGAAGTTCATTAGTTAAGAGAAAAGGACGTTATGGAGAATTTGTTGCTTGTAGTAATTATCCAGAATGTAAATATGTAAAAAAGGAAGAAAAAGAAGTAGTTGAAATTATGGATTGTCCTTTCTGTAAAGATGGAAAAATAGTAGAAAAGAAAACACGTAAAGGGAAAATCTTTTATGGATGTAGTAATTATCCTAAATGTAAGACTGCTTGTTGGGATAAGCCTACAGGAGAGGTTTGTCCAGAATGTGGTAAGCTGTTAGTTGAAAAGAATGGTACTGTTAAATGTAGTGAATGTAGTTACAAAAATAATTAAGTTACTCATGAAGAGTGACTTTTTTTTTATTATTTGATATACTTCTTTTAGAAGAGTATGCTTTAGGGAGGTTTTTATGGGATATCGGTTATGGTATGGAACGTTTAATGATGTGTTAGAGTGTTATCATAATGGGACTTCATGTTTTGGACAACTTGATATTTTTGGAAGAGAAGATGCTATTAATGTTACACCATTGTATCTAGATGGTAAGGCAGAGTTTGCACTTGAGGATATTGATTTTATTACAACTGGATTTGAAAATGAAGCAGAATTTGCTTCTAGTTTTGGAGTGTTAGGAGAATCCGGTACTGTTAGTAGAGAACATATTTTAATGACACATGTTTACGATGGATTAAAAGAAGATACAATTGTTTATAATAGTCCATTATTGAGAAAATGTGCTTTAGAAGTGAAAAGTAAAAAGAAAAAAGGTTATTTAGATAATGAAATTTGGCTGGCTAGAAGTAGCGAATTATTGGATTTTGTAAAAAGAATAACAGGTTATATAAGAGATAAAAAGTTAAGTAGTAAACTTTTATCATTAAGTTTATCCCCTAAATTGATACAAGGTATTTCTGGATATGCGAAAAGTTGTGAAAGTCGGAAGGATAAAGATGATAAAAGAAATTTTGAAGCTATTTATTCTGGATGTTTAAAATATAGTAATTTGCGTAAACTTATTATTTGGGAACAAGAACATTTACGTTTAGAAAAAGAAAAAAAATCTTTATCAGGATTTAAAGCTTCAAAGACAAAGGCACTTAGAACTGATGTGTTGAAAACAATTAGTGAAAAAGAAAAAATGAGTAAAGAGCCTTTAGTTACTGATGTTGTTTCTAATATTTATGACACACGTGATAGTGAAGGTAATATAGATTGGGATCGTGTATGGAGTGAACATAGTGCTGATGATGTTTATAGACCTGGTAACTTTGATGACTTACAACGCATTGGTTTTTTTGGAACTGGTGAGACTGCAGAGTCTGTTGGTTTTTCATCTGATACTATTAATGATAGCTTGGTGAAGAAAAAATGATTAAAGAATTAGAAGAGTATAGAGACTATTTACAATATCAAAAAAATTATTCACTTTATACAGTAGAAAATTATTGTAGTGATATAGTACAATTTTTAGATTATTTAAATAGTGAGAATATTAATTTTAAAAGTCTTCAGTATAGTGATTTGAGATTTTACTTAATGTATTTAAAAGATGAAAAAGGTGAAAATAATTCTTCTATTGATAGGAAACTTAGTGCTTTACGAGGATTTTATAAATTTTTGGCTAATGAAGGCGTTATTAAAAATAATGTTTTTTCATTGGTATCTGGATTAAAAAAAGAAAAGAAGTTACCTAGATATTTTGAGTACAATGAATTAGAAGAATTATTTAAAGTTCCTGATTTAAGGACTCCTTTAGGACAAAGAAATCGACTTATTTTAGAAATGCTTTATGGAACGGGAGTCAGAGTTGGAGAACTTGTATCTATAAAAGTTTCTGATATTGATTTGGGTAGTAGGACAATACTTATTTTGGGTAAAGGTAATAAAGAAAGAAGAGTTACTTATGGTGACTATTGTGATGAAATACTAAAACTTTATCTTGATGATGGTTATTTAAGACTTAATGTTAAGAATAGTCCATATTTGTTTTTAAATAATACTGGTTCTTGCATTACTGAAAGGGGAATAAGATATGTACTTGATCAGATAATTAAAGAAACTAGTTTAAATAAATCTATTTCTCCGCATGTGTTAAGACATAGTTTTGCGACACATTTACTTAATGAAGGGTGTGACTTGTTGACGGTTCAAAAGCTTCTTGGACATGAGAGTATCAGTGCGACACAGATTTATACTCATGTAACAACAGATAGACTTAAGGAAGTGTATTATAATAGCTTTCCTAGAGCAATTAAAGATGATGATGAAAAAATATAGAAAATTACTTTCTTTATTTGAGAAATTTGTTGATTTTACTTTAATTTTTTAGTTATTTTAGTTATAATAATGATGTTGGTGAGGATGTGGTGTCTTTATGGATTTTGAATTTTCTAGTAAAGAGGAACTTTATCATAGAGTTGGTCCGGCACTTAGAAGTAAAGTTATGGAATTAAAAAGATTTGGTTACTCATATATAAAAGAGACTGATGTATGGAACTTTTTAATTGAAACTAAATGGTGTAAGGCTCATGATTTAATGCTTTCAGATATTGTTGATGATATATTGAAAGCTGATAATAATCAAATAGATAAATACTTGAAAGAAAAGTTAGGAAACAGTAGGACACAATATTTTGATAAAAATTTAGAAATTTTATGAGGTGAATTTACATGAAAAATAAGAACAAAGGTAAAAAGAAGGTTATTATTACTGCTTCTTGCTTATTTGTATTAGCAGTAGCAATTTGCTTGTTATTTATTCCATTATTTAAAGGATTAAAGTTTGGTTTAGATTTACAAGGTGGTTTTGAAATTCTTTATAAAGTTGAATCTATTGATGGTTCTAAAATGAATAGTAGTAAGTTAACTGCTACTTATAAAACTTTAAGTAAAAGAATTGATAGTTTAGGTGTTAGTGAACCTGAAATTATTTTAGAGGGTAATGATAAAATAAGAGTAAAATTAGCGGGTGTTACTGATCCTGAACAAGCACGTACACAGTTATCAACTGTTGCGACACTATCATTTAGAGATACTGATGATAATCTATTAATGACTAGTGAAGTTTTAAAAGCTGGTGGAGCTAAAATTAGTCAAGATTCTTCTGGGAATCCAGCTGTATTATTGACAGTTAAAGATAAAGATAAATTTTATGAAGTTACTAATGCAGTTAAAGATTATGAAAAGAATATGATTGTTATCTGGCTAGATTATAATGGTATGACTGATAGCTTTGAAAAAGAAGGTAGCTTATGTGGTACTAGTGAATCTAATTGTTTAAGTGCCGCTACTGTATCACAAGGTTTTGCTAGTGACGTTATTATTCAAGGTGATTTTACAGAAGATGAAGTAAGTAATTTAGTTGATTTAATTAATTCTGGTTCTTTACCAAGTAAGTTAACTGAAATATCATCTAAAACAGTAGGAGCTTCCTTTGGGGATGATACTCTTCAAAAGACATTTGTGGCAGGTGTTATAGGTGTTATACTTATTGGTGTTTTATTAATAGCTGTTTATCATTTTGCAGGTGTTATATCAACAATAGCAATGCTTCTATATACATTCTTAGTATTCTTAATATTCTGGTTAGTTGGTGGAGTATTAACACTTCCGGGAATTGCTGCTTTAGTACTTGGAATTGGTATGTCGGTTGATTCTAATGTTATTACATTTGCACGTATTAGAGAAGAATTATATAAAGGTAAAAGCTTACCTTTGGCATTTAAAGAAGGAGTTAAATGTAGTTTTAGTGCTATACTTGATTCTAATTTAACTACTTTGATAGTTGCGATAATTATGTTTATCTTTGGTGAGTCTAGTATTAAAGGATTTGCTACTATGTTAATTATTACCATTATAGTTACAATGTTTACAATGGTATTCTTAACTAGAATATTATTAAATTTATTTGTTAAGACAAATTACTTTAATGATAAAACAAAATTATTTATTGCCGTTAAGAGTGAAGATATTCCTAATCTTTCAAAAAATGAAAAGATTAAGAAAAAACCATTTGGTAAATTTGATTTCTTAAAAAATAGAAAATTATTTGCTAGTATATCTATTATTATTATTGCCATTGGTATGATTACGATAGCTTTCTGTGGTATGAATTTAGGTATTGATTATAGATCAGGAACTGATATAACTATTTCTACAGAAGAAAAAGTAACTAAGAAACAGTTAAATAAAGATTTAAATGAATTAAAATTAAAAAGTTCTGATATAACAATTGGAACTGATGAGACTGTTATTAGAATAGATGATGCATTAGATGGAGATACAGTTAAAGAGGTAAATTCATACTTTGAAGATAAATACGATGCTAAAGTTAATATAGGTGTTGTTTCTAATGTTGTACAAAAAGAATTAGTTAAAAATGCATTTCTTTCTGTACTACTTGCTTTACTAGGTATTATTGTTTATGTATCATTTAGATTTAAATTTAGTTATGCTGTATCTGGTGTTGTTGCTTTAGTACATGATGTTTTGATTATGATAGCATTATTTGGAATATTTAATTTTGAAGTTTCTTCTATGTTTATAGCAGCACTTTTAGCTATCATTGGATATTCAATTAATGATACTATTGTTACATTTGATAGAATAAGAGAAAAGATTAATGAAGTTGATGAGAGTAAATTAAAAGAAAAGGAATTCTATGAATTATGTAATACAAGTATTCAGGAGACTTTTAGTCGTACTGTTTATACTTCAATAACTACAGTTATTCCAGTTATTACTTTAATTTTATTAGGTTCTAGAGAAATATTGACATTTAACTTTGCTATGTTATTTGGACTTATTGCTGGTACTTATTCATCTATCTTTATCGCAACAGCGTTATTTATGAAGCTTGAAAAGAAAAATTTAGGAAAGCCTAAAAAAATAAAAAAAATATATACGGACGAATTTGAAGAAAAAAAGGTAAAAGGTGTAAACTGTTAGAGAGGAGATGATTCCTACGTCAGTAAAAAATGATAAAATTACATTTGATGAAGTAAAGGAAGCTGTTTGTGCATATATTAATGATGAACAACAGCTTTCTGTTATAAAAAAGGCATATGATTTTGCTTATTTAAAACATTCTGGTCAAGTTAGAAAATCAGGAGAGCCATACATTATACATCCATTGAATGTAGCTTTAATACTTGCTAAAATATATGCTGATTATGAGACTATATCAGCTGGATTGATGCATGATGTATTAGAAGACTGCGACTGTTCTGTTGAAGAAATGGAAGAAGTGTTTGGTGTTAATATAACAAGACTTGTTACAGGTGTTACGAGACTTAGTAGAATTAATTTTTCTACAGAAAATGAATATTTAATTGATTATTATAAAAAGATTATAGTAGGTATGAGTGAAGATGTTAGAGTTATTATTATAAAATTAGCTGATTGTCTTCATAACATGAGAACACTTTGGGCACTTCCTGAAGATAGGCAAAAAGCAAAGGCTCATGAAACTTTAGATATTTTTGCTCCTATTGCACATCATTTAGGTATTCATAAAATTAAAAGTGAGTTAGAAGATTTATCTTTACGTTATTTAAAACCAGATGTTTTTTATGACATAGCTGAAAAACTTAATAAGACAAAACTTGAACGTGATAAGACTGTTTTTGATATGCAGAAAGAAGTTTCTGAATTATTAGATGCTCATCATATTAATCATGAAATTAAAGGTAGAGCAAAAAGTATTTATAGTATTTATAATAAACTTGATAAAGGTAAAAAGTTTAGTGATATCTATGATTTATTAGCATTAAGAATCTTAGTACATACTGAGCAAGAATGTTACTTAGCTTTAGGTATTATTCATTCTAAGTTTAGACCATTGCCAAAGAGATTTAAAGATTATATTGCGATGCCTAAACCTAATATGTATCAGTCATTACATACAACAGTTTTTGGAATTGATGGATATTTATTTGAAATACAGATTAGAACCTATGATATGGATGAGGTTGCTGAAAATGGTATAGCGTCTCATTGGGCATATAAAGAAGGTGCTGGTTCTGTTAAAGCTGATATTTTAAATAAGACAGAGCAAAAATTACAATTTTTTAAATCTATAATAGACTTATCAAGAGATAAAATGAGTAGTGAAGAATTTGTTAATAGTGTAAAAGATGAATTATTAAATAATAATATTTATTGTTTTACACCTAAAGGCGATGTTATTGAATTACCAGTAGGAGCTACTCCTTTAGATTTTGCTTATAAAATACATACTCGTGTTGGAGAAACTACAGTTGGAGCAATTGTAAATAATAATATAGTTCCTTTAGACTATGAACTTAAGAATAATGATATTGTTAAGATTAATACAAATAAAAGTTCAAATCCATCTAAAGAATGGATTAATATTGTTAAAACTACTCAGGCTAGAAATAAAATTAAAAGTTTCTTTACTAAAAATGAACGTGAAGTTTATATTGAACGTGGAAAAGATAGTATAGAAAAAGAATTAAGAAAAAGAAAAATTACATTTGTTAGTTTCTTTACCGACGAGAATATCAAAAAGATATGTGATGAAATTAATTGTTTAGATTTAGATGAAATATATCTAATGGCTGGTAATGGTAGAGTTCCAGTAAACGCTATTATTAATATTATTGATAAGAGTGATGAAGTTGTTACTCCTAAAAATATTAAGATTACTTCTAGTAATACTGATGCTGATATTATTGTTACAGGAATAGATAAAGTTAAAGTTAATTTGGCTAATTGTTGTAATCCAGTTTATGGTGATGAAATTATTGGCTATATTACTAAAGGTAATGGTATTTCTGTACATAGAATTAATTGTCATAACTTGGAAATGTTAGAAGATAGGACTTTAGAAGTTGTCTGGGGCTCTAATTCTAATAAGAGATATTATACATCTTTAGTTGTTTATACTAATACTAGTGAAAGTCATATGCTTGATTTAATGCAGAGTATTTCAATGCTTAATATTAGTGTTGATGAAATAAAAACAATTAGTAGAGTTGATAATATTTTATATGAGGTTGGCTGTTATGTAACAGGACTTGAACAATTAAATAAGGCTATTATGACTCTTAATAAAGCCAATTATATAGATAGAGTGGAAAGAGTGATGCGATGAGAGTTTTAGTACAAAGGACTGGTAAAGCTAGTGTTAAAGTTTCTGATAAAGAAGTCAGTAAAATAGATTATGGATTAGTACTTTTAGTTGGATTTACTGATGGTGATGATATTGGAAAAATTGAATACTTAGCTAAAAAAGTTGTTAATCTTAGAATCTTTCCTGATGATAATGGAGTTATGAATAAAAGTATTTTGGATTACTCTGGTAAGATTTTATCAGTATCACAGTTTACTTTATATGCAAGTTGTGAAAAAGGTAATAGACCTAGTTATATTAAAGCTATGAAAAATGATGAAGCAGTAGTGTTATATAACTTATTTAATAAAGAACTTGAAAAATATGTTGAAGTTGAAGCTGGTATCTTTGGTGCTGATATGGAAGTTAATATTACTAATATTGGACCAACAACTATTCTTTTAGAGAGGTGATATAGCGTGTTTTCTAATAAACTAAATTATAAAATTATTAATTTAACATTTTTATTAGGTTTACTTTATATAGCAATTACTAATATAGGTGTTTGGTGGGGAGTTTTAATGAAAATTATTTCAGTAATGGCTCCATTTATTGTAGCGTTTGTTTTTGCGTATGCACTTACACCTGTAATTTCTTGGTTAGAGAAAAAAGGTTTACGTAAAGGATTGGCTGTTACTATTACAGTTATCTTAATATTGTTCCTATTAACTGGACTTATTGCTTTAGTGTTGCCTTTACTTTATGATCAATTATCTTTATTAATAAAAATGGTTGGTGAAGTAATAGAAAATGTAGGTATTAAGTTTAATATAAATTTAGGTAATTTTGAAATTAAAGTTACAGATTATTTAAATGATGCTTTAAAAGATATTGGTACTATGGTTTCTTCAACAACTCTTGGATTTGTATCTAAGTCTATAAACTTTGTTAGTAAATTTATAGTAGGATTTGTTGGATTTATATATTTCTTGGCTGATATGGAAAAGATTAGATATGGATTTAAGAATTTAACATTGTCTATAAGTAAAAAAACATATAAATATTTTAAATGTTTAGATAAAGAAATTAGTAATTATTTAAAAGGATTAGGAATATTTATGTTAATACAGTTAGTTGAATACAGTTTCTTATTTTTTATAATTGGACATCCAAACTGGTTGATACTTGGAATACTTGCTTGTCTAACAACAATTATTCCTTACTTTGGTGGATTAATCACTAATATAATTGCGATTATTATGGCTAGTGTAGTATCTGTTCCTTTAGTTATTGCGACTATTGTTATATGTATGATATTCCCACAAATAGATGGATATTTTACATCACCTAAAGTATATGGTAAAACTAATGGTGTTAATCCTTTGATTACAATTATGATGGTATCTGTTGGTGGTACTTTGGCTGGTATGGTTGGTATAATTGTGGCACTTCCTTGTTACTTATTATTAAGAACTACTTATAATTTCTTTGAAGAAGACTTGGAAAAAGGTCTTGGTAAAGTAAGAAATAGTATTTAGTATTTATTTTTGGGAATGGTTTGGTATGAGATTAAATAATGATTATAGTGATATAGAAAGACAAATAAAAAAATTAAGTCAATCTTTAGAAAATTGTGTTGATAAAAATCAGTATTATTCTATGGCTTCAACTTTTGGAATACTTAATTATTTATATTGTTTGAGATATGGAAATGAGGTTGTATCAGGAGAAGTAGCTGATAATATAACAAGAAAAGGTATGGAACTTTATCAGGAAATATTAGAAAATGAAAAGTCAGTTTTCTTAAGAAATAAGCAGTTTCATAAGGATACATTTTTTGAGACTTATTTTGGCTCTAGTAGTAGTTTTCTTAAGGCTTGTCATAGTAGTTATTTGAAGAAGTTGAAAAATAGTGAAAGATTAAGAATAAAGACTGGTGAAGATAAAGAAATATTGGAAGCTTTTTTTAAAGAAAAGTTTCCGGAAGGTTCAGATATATTGGGAAAATTATTAGAACGAGGACATTTATATAAATTTTTTGATGAAGATGAAGAATTTACTTCCGCTAATGGATTTATGTCATTTAATAGACGCGAAGATACTGCAAATGTATTTTTAAGAGATGATGTTTATTCTCTTTCTTCTTTAGTAACTTTAGTACATGAACTTGGACATGTTTATGATTTTTCTGATAGTGTTAGAACTTTTACAGATGAAGAGAAGGCAAGATATGCTTTAGGGCCTTATGCTGAGGTTATGTCTTCTTATTATCAACAGTTATTTTTAGATTATCTAATTGATAATGATATTAGAGTAGACGAAGCTGTTGTAGAATTTTTTGAATTGTATTCATCATTCTTTTATAATTTGGATAATGCTTTGTTGTTGTCACTTGTTTCAGATGATGAATATAGATTAATAGTTGGTAGTGATTATACTAAGAAAGATGTAATTAGTATGTTAAGAGAAAGTTCTTTGTCGGAGGATTATGATTTTGATGATAATTATGCTTGGACTGTTATGTCTGGTACTAAAGAGCTTGGTTATAGTTATGGGATACTTCTTTCAAATATGTTAATTGATGGTAGTATTTCAAAAGATGACTGGCTTAGTTTAAGAGCTAAAGAATTTGATAGTAGTAGTTTAGTGTCTATTGGATTTTCTAAAGATAAAGCTAATAAATGTTTAGCTAAAAGAATGATTACTTTTATGAAAAAATAAGAAACATTTTTTTAAAAGTGTGCTATAACCCGAGTTTGACAGTTACTAATTAAAGAAAAGTTTATTTTTTGTTGAAAATAGGC
>CAVKYO010000065.1:7509-7730 GCA_963660495.1 Acidaminococcus fermentans | reverse complement strand
CATTTATCATCTACAGTCCTATGGTCTAAGTACATAAATCCTTTTTCTTTATTATCTCTATGATAATATCCACTTTCTTTATCAGTAGTACTTACTTTAATATGCTTTTCTTCGATTTCATCTTTATATTCAAATGGTTTTCTTCCTTGTTTTATTCTTTCTTCATTTATTTCTTCTTCTAACCATTTCCTTCGTTCTTTTACAACTTCTACAACTTCATC
>CAVKYO010000065.1:0-7499 GCA_963660495.1 Acidaminococcus fermentans | reverse complement strand
AACCATTTTCTACGTTCTTTAACACCTTTCACAATTTCATCATCATACTTATTTTTATTGGCATTGGCTTTTTTATGCGTTGAATCTGTATAAAATGTAGTGCCATCTACTAAGTTATATTTTATTGCTTGATTTACTATCTCTACAAATATTTCTTCAAATATATTTGTATCTTTAAATCTTCTTTCATAATTTTTACTGAAAGTTGAAAAGTGTGGTGTATCAATACCAAATGGGATTCCTAGAAACCATCTATATTCAGCATCTACTTTTATTTTTTTACATGTTTGTCTCATTGATTTTATTCCATCTAGTGCTTGTATAAATACTATTTTAAATAATACAACTGGATCTATACTAGGTCTTCCATTATTTTTACAATATAAATCTTTTACTTTATCATAAATAAAAGTGAAATCTATATATTTGTCTATCTTACGAAACAAACTATCCTGAGGGACAATTTCTTCCATAGTAGTCATTAAGATTTCACTTTGAATATTTTTATTTATACTTATCATTTTATCACTTACTTTCTTTATCTTAACCATTTTTATTATATCATTTTTACAATAAAAAAACGAGATAATAAGTGAACTTTATTGGTTAAGATAAAGTTTTATCTCGCAAGTTAATTTTATCACATCTTTTTACAAAAGAAAAGAGTATTGAACTTTGTCAACACTCTGCAAAATTATTTCCCGGGAAATAATTTTTGCAAAAAATAGATAAACATTTAAAAATTTTTTTATAAAAGCTTTATTACTATTTTCAAGATTTTTATAAAATTATAGATACATAATAATAATGTAGTTTTTTCACAATACTATTCTTAAATGTCATATTATTCATAATTTATACAGCATAAATAAGACATATATAACATTTACTCTTTAATACCTCATATATCTCTGCAACCATAATTTTGTTTTAAATATACAAAACTTCTTTCATATACTTTTTATAAATTTTTTTCTACTTTTAAAAAGACTAATAATTTAGAATTTTTCAAGTCATTATTCATTTATGATTCTTAATTATTTTAATTTTGCAAGTATTTTCATATTCTTATATCCATTTATCTGTTGATTAAGTATATTCTAGAATGTTTTACATTTTTTCCACAATACATTTTTTTACGTTAACATAAATAAAAGAGAAATAACATATTTATCACATATAAAACAAACTAACATAAAAGATAATTTATTCCATAGTAGACATTAAAATCACACTTTGAATATTAATTATTATTGTCACTTTATCTTTTTTTATTATTTCAACAATATAATTACATCATTTTATAATAAAAAATAAGATAGTAAACTTAAAATTATTGAAATAATAAGCAAATTCACACACTAATTATATAATACTTTAGAAAAAAGAAAATAACATTAACTTCATCAACACTCTAACAAAATTATTTCCCGGGAAATAATTTTGAAAATATAAACTGATATTTTTTGGTCTGCAAAAAAATTTCCACAAGTAAAATTGTGTAAAAAACATTAAATAAAATAAAAAAAGAAGGCACAACATACCTTCCTAGCCAATTTTAATCAGTTTCATCATCTTTAGTTACTAAAGCAACCGTTGAAACTAATTCGTTATTCTTTAAATTGATAAGTCTAACACCTTGAGTAGCACGTCTTAAAAGAGAAACTTGATTCAATGGCATTTTCATAATAGTACCATTATCAGTAACAATAACAATATCATATTCTTCACTTTCAATACGTTTTAAAGCAACCATAGTACCATTCTTTTCAGTAATATTTAATGCTTTAACACCCTTACTACCTCTATGAGTTAATCTATATTCATCAATAACAGTTCGTTTACCGTATCCTTTATCAGTAACAATTAAAATTTCTTGCCCTGGATTAACAACTTCTGATCCAATAACATAACTTCCATCTAAATCAATACCTTTTACACCAGAGCTACTTCTTCCCATAGGTCTTATTTCACTTTCAACAAAGCGAACCATTCTACCATTATTAGCTCCGATAGCAACTTCATCGTTTCCACAAGTCTTTCTTACAGAAATTAACTCATCATTTTCCTTTAATACAATAGCAATTTTACCAGATTTTCTAATATTATTAAATTCTGAAATATCAGTTCTCTTAACTATTCCATTCTTAGTAGCAAACACTAAATATTTAATATCATCAGACGAAGCAGAAATTTCCACAATTGAACTAATGTTCTCATTTTTATCTAATTGTAGTAAATTTATTATTGGAAGCCCTTTTGATTGCCTTGAAAATTCAGGAACTTCATAACCTTTCATACGATAAACTCTACCCTTATTAGAGAAGAACAATACATAGTCATGAGTTTTCATAGAAATTAATTGTTCCACAAAATCTTCTTCATGAGTAGTCATACCATTAACACCTACACCACCACGATTTTGCGTACGGTAAGTATCGGATCTTAATCTTTTAATATAACCATTACGAGTTAATGTAATAATTACATCTTCATTAGGTATCAAAGACTCATCTTCAATATATTCAATAGCAGTCATATCAATATTTGTACGACGCTCATCGCCATATTTTTCCTTAATTTCTAATAATTCATTCTTAATAACCTCTAAAACTCTAGAATCACTAGCTAAAATGCCACGTAACTCTTCAATTAATTTTAATAAGTCATTTAATTCATTTTCAATTTTTTCACGTTCTAAACCAGTTAAACGACGTAATTTCATTTCTAGAATAGCATTAGCTTGAATTTCACTTAACTTAAAGTTATTCATCAAACCAGTTCTAGCCTCATCATCAGATTTAGCAGCTCTAATTAATTTAATAACAGCGTCGATATTATCAAGTGCTATCTTTAAACCTTCTAAAATATGAACACGTTTTTCAGCAACGTCTAAGTCATACTTAGTTCTTCTAATAATTACTTCGCGTTGAAAATCAATATATTTAACTATAATATCCTTTAAACCTAAAGTCTTTGGAACACCTTGATCCAACATTAAAAATATAATTCCATACGTAGTTTGGAATGAAGTATGCTTATATAACTTATTTAAAACAACTTGGGCATTTGCATCCTTCTTTAAAGTTATTGTAATTTTGATACCATTCTTTAAATCAGAATGATAATCAGCTATACCCTCTATTGTCTTATTATGAACAAGTTCAGCAACCTTATTTTTCAACTCTAAAGTATTTACACCATAAGGAACTTCATCAATTATTATACATTGCTTACCATTTATTTCTTCAATTGTAGCCTTACTTCTGATAGTAATAGTACCTCTACCAGTTTCATAAGCCTTTCTGATACCAGCATTTCCTAAAATTGTTGCGCCAGTAGGAAAATCAGGTCCTTTAATATATTGCATTAATTCATCAAGTTCAATATCATGATTATCAATATAAGCAACACAACCATCAATTACCTCTCTTAAATTATGAGGTGGTATATTAGTAGCCATACCAACAGCTATACCAGTAGTACCATTAACTAAAATATTAGGAAAACGTGAAGGTAAAACTTCAGGCTCTCTTTCACTTTCATCAAAGTTTGGACTAAAATTAACTGTGTTTTTATTAATATTTCTAAGCAATTCTAAAGAAATTTTTGAAAGACGAGACTCAGTATAACGCATTGCTGCAGCACCATAACCCTCAATATTACCAAAATTACCATGACCATCAACTAACATATATCTATATGAAAAGTCTTGAGCCATTCTTACCATTGCTTCATATATACTAGAATCACCATGTGGATGATATTTACCCATAACATCTCCAACAATTCTAGCACTCTTTTTATGAGGTTTATCAGGAGTATAGCCAGATTCATACATAGAATAAAGAATTCTTCTATGTACTGGCTTTAAACCATCTCTTAAATCAGGAAGTGCACGAGCAACGATAACACTCATAGAATACTCTAAAAAAGAATCTTGGACTTCTTTAACAATATTATTTTTTTCTAATCTATCCATATCTAAACCCTCCTACACATCCAAATTTTCCACATAAGTAGCATTTGTTTCAATAAATTCTCTTCTTGGTCCTACCTCTTCACCCATAAGTTTGGAGAACACCTCATCCGCAGCGATAGTATCATCAACAGTTATTTGTCTTAAAATTCTTTTATGTATATCCATTGTAGTTTCATTTAATTCTTCAGCATCCATTTCACCCAAACCTTTCATACGCATAATATCATACTTTGTATTAGGAGATAATGTAGCTAAATACTCATCTCTTTCTTGTTCATTTAATACATATTTAATAGTTTTTCCATGTTTTATAACAAATAATGGTGGCTGAGCAGCATAAACATGACCAGCTTCAACAATTGGTCTAAAAAATCTATAAAATAAAGTTAGTAATAAAACTCTAATATGACTTCCATCAACATCAGCATCGGTCATGATAATTATTTTATGATAACGTAATTTACTTAAATCAAATTCATCACCAATACCAGTACCAAATGCTGTAATAATAGTTCTTATTTCTTCATTTGATAAAGCTCTATCAATTCTAGCCTTTTCTACATTCAAAATCTTACCACGCAAAGGTAAAATAGCTTGAGTCATACTATCTCTACCCTTTATAGCTGATCCACCTGCTGAATCTCCCTCGACTAAGAATATTTCACTAATACTAGCGTCTTTACTCTTACAATCAGAAAGTTTACCATAGAAATTAGTTACATCTAAGTCACCTTTTCTTCTAGTTAACTCCCTAGCCTTTTTAGCAGCAACACGAGCTCTACTAGCAGTCATAGATTTTTCAATAATTACTTTAGCTTGATTTGGATTTTCCATTAAAAATCTCTCAAATGACTCTGCAAAAATTTTATCCACAACTCCACGAACTTCACTATTTCCCAGTTTTGTTTTAGTTTGTCCTTCAAATTGAGGATCAGGATGTTTAACAGAAACAATCATAGTTATACCTTCTCTAACATCATCGCCAGTTAAAGGATCGTCATTTTGTTTTAGCATTCCGGCAGATACTGCATATTTATTTAAAACTCTTGTTAAAGCTCTTCTAGCTCCATCTTCATGAGTACCACCCTCAGGAGTAGTAATATTATTAACAAAAGAATAAATACATGAATTATAAGTTTCATTATACTGCAAAGCTATTTCAACACTTATATCCTTATCTCTTCCAGATACATCAATAATAGTTTCATGAATAGGATTTTTATTAGCATTAATCATAGCAACATATTCACTTATACCACCTTCATAGCAAAATGAATCTTTTTTATCTGCTTCTCTTTCATCATATAAAGATATTCTAAGACCTTTATTTAAAAAGGCTAATTCTCTTAATCTTTTCATTAAAATATCATAGTCATAAATCGTAGTTTCAGTAAAAATTTCATCATCTGGTAAAAAATGAACTGTAGTACCTGTTCTATCATCATCACATTTATCAATTATTTTTAAACTATCATCAGGATGTCCACCATGACTAAATCTTTGATAATAAACATTTCCATTTTTATATACTTTTACTTCTAGCCAGTCACTTAAAGCATTAACAACACTGGCACCAACACCATGAAGACCACCAGATACTTTGTAGCCTCCCCCACCAAATTTACCACCAGCATGCAATACTGTATAAACTGTTTCAACAGTACTTTTACCAGTTTTTGGATGTACATCAACAGGTATCCCTCTACCATCATCTTTTACAGTAATACTATTATCTTTTCCAATAATAACTTCAATATGTGAACAATAGCCAGCTAATGCTTCATCTATAGCATTATCAACAATTTCCCACACTAAATGATGTAATCCTCTAGAACTAGTAGTTCCTATATACATTCCAGGTCTTTTTCTAACAGCTTCTAAACCTTCAAGTACCTGAATTGAAGACGAATCATATGATCCTTTAACTTTTTCTTCATTCATTAAATAATCTACTTCCTTTCCACATTCCCATTAGAAACCTTATAAATATAAGCATTTTCTAAATATTTTTTATTTATACCATTCAAATTAGTAGTAGTTAAAATACTCTGAATATCCTTACTATTGATCAGTTTCAACAACTTATTTTGCTTTTTCAAATCAAACTCACTAAATATATCATCTAATAAAACTACAGGATAAAATCCAGTTAAGTTCTTAAATATATCAATTTCTGATAATTTAAAAGATAATATAGCTAATTTTTGTTGCCCTTGTGATCCATAATATTTTAAATCATTTCCATTAAATTGAAAGATAAAATCATCTCTATGAGGACCAAAAATAGTCATACCATAGTTTAATTCTTTCATGTAATTTTTTTCAAATGTTGCTTCCAATTTTTCTTTCATAGATATAGAATCATAACTACTAAATTCAACATTAGGTAAATAAATGATTTTTAATCCAGATGTATTAGAAATTTCCCTGAAATAGTTACCAATATTATCATTGATTAAATCTATATATTCTTTTCGTTTTTGATAAATAATTATAGCTTTTTCTATTAAACGTTCAGTAATTACATCTAAGTATTTTTTATCAGCTATACTATTGCTAAAAAGAATTTTTAAATATTCATTACGCGTTTTCAAAACTTTATTGTACTCATTATAAGTATTTAAATAAACTTTAGAAATTTGAGATAACTGAATATTTAATAAATTTCTTCTGATACTTGGTGAATCTTTAATTATATCTAAATCATCAGGAGTAAAAACAATAACATTTAAATTAGATATATAATCTGCTATTTTTTTAACATCTGTCTTATTAACACTAATTTTTTTACTATCATTTGTCATTACAACCTCTAATTTAGAAGTAATAATATCTTTTTTTATTGTTCCTTTAATTGTACACTTACTTTTATTAAATTGAATTATATTAGGATTTGCACCTATTCTATGAGATTTAGTAAGTGCCAAAAATACTATAGATTCCAATATATTTGTTTTACCTTGAGCATTATCACCGATAAAAATATTCATTTTTTTATTAAAATGAATTTCAATATTAGAATAATTTCTAAAATTAACCAAGTTTATTTTAGTTATTTTCATTTAAATCCGTAAAAAAGACACATATTCTCACCTATCCCCTATTTCAGTATTCCTATACACACATACATATTATAGCATAAGAAGGCAAATAAAGCACGAAAAAAATAGTTGATTATAACTATTTTTACCTATTTTTTCTATTTCGCATAATTAAATCTAAGCGAGAAGCTCTAGATATCTGATTTTCTATTGTTCTATATGAACATGGAACAATAATTTCCTTAAAATTATCAAATATTATCCTAGTATTACTATTGTCTACTTTTTCAAAGTTTTTAACTCTACCTAATGATATCCAAGCACAATCCTGTGCTGAAGGTGATGTTGTTGGAAAAGCAACTATATTATTAGTATCTTCAACAATAATTGGAACTTTATATTCAGCACCTAAAATAGATCTAGCACTATCTTTTCGGCCTGAATAAGTACTACCAAAATATTTGCAAGACTCTTCC
>CAVKYO010000064.1:0-10576 GCA_963660495.1 Acidaminococcus fermentans | reverse complement strand
TGCATGTCTTAGGCATGCCGCCAGCGTTCATCCTGAGCCAGGATCAAACTCTCAATAAAATTTATTTTATTTTTGTTTGTTCATTTTTCCTAGCTACTCAAAATTGACGTTTTGCTTAGTTTTCAAAGATCATTTTTTGCTGCTATTTCTGAGTTGCATTGTTAATATATCAAATATATTCTGCAATGTCAACAAAAAAATAACGGTTTTTTTTCGTTTTTTTCACTTTATTAGCTTTTTCACTGCCTTTTTGTTAGTTTTGCATACTTTTCATAGTATTTTTCGACAGTTCCAGGTTCAAAAGCCAGCTCTTTTTTCCTAACTTTATTTATTAAATTAGTTAGTTCTGCTTTCAATATAGTATCTATTTCCTGTGAATAGTTCATTAAACTTTTGTGATATTTATATTCTCCACGATCTAGAACTTTAAAACTGCCATCTGGAAAAACTCTCAAGTCTAAATCATAGTCTATATATTTTATTGTGTTCTCTTCAATGATTAATGGTGATGCCATATTGCAATAATAATATATGCCATCCTTTTTATATTGTCCTATTATATTATACCAATTGTCTTTAAAAAAGAACAATACTGCAGGCTCTTTTGTTCGCCAGGTCCTGCCATCTGCTTCTGTTACCTTAGTTTTTTCATTTCCAAATATCAGATAATCATCATGTATTTCAAGCAAAACAGCTTCATCCCAAGCTCTATGTATTTTACTATTGTGCTTGTAGCCATGTATTTCATATTTTTTTCCTATTATTAATTCTTCTTTTTCCATTTTATACCTCGTCTTTCTTATTATACATTTTTTTAGTGATATTGACAAATCAAAGTTTTCTCGGTATAAAAAGCCATATAAACATATATAGTTTCATTCATAAAAAGTTGTACTTGACTTTTTAATTAATAAACAAAAAAAGTTAATATTCATTGTTTGTTAGTAGAATATTAACCTTATTCCAATATTTTTTTATTTTTTATTTGACACAGATATTACCCAGCATCCAAGTAAAAATAATACTACTAAAGCTACCGTTCCAAAAAAAGGACTATCAAAGTGTTCTGCAAAAAAAGAGTTTAACTTTTCATTCCATTCTTCAATTTTTACAGATAGACTGCTCAATATATATATCATTATTATTTCCCTTCTTCGCGTTTGCTATCTTTATTTTTTTTCTTTTTATTTGAATTTTTATTTTTCACTTCTTTTGACATTTCTTTTTCATCCGCAATGCTTTCCTCGTGAATTACTTCTGCGTCTTCTATATTTCCTTCAATAGCCTGGTGTATAGCCTCAACGTTCTTTTTGATTGTAACTGTGGAAATAATATCAAGTATTGAATAAGCAATTATAAATGCACCAATGATTTGCATAATTACTACAGCACCTTTAAATGGGTTGCAAATTAAGACCACACCACAAATGGCACTTATTATTGATATTATCATACTAATTTTCCATTGGTTGTTACTGTTGGCTTTTAGTTCTAAAGCATACTGTAGCTTTGTTGCACTGCTTATAACTATTCCTATACCTATTATTATAGGTATGATACTAGCAATTGCTTCTGGATTATATATTACAATTACTCCTAATATTATTGTTACTGTTCCATACACTATATCTAGATCATTTCTTATTACGCTACTTGTATTTCTAATAAATTTGATTATCGCTAATGTACCAAGTGCAATTAATAGTGTTCCTATTATGTAGGAAATTGTAAGTATTGTAGCTTCAGATTGAAGCATTAATAAAATTCCTAATATCATCAATACTACTGAAGATATTATCGAAGATTTAAAAAATTTAGTCATTATTTTGTCCATACTTTCCTCCATTATTCTGTTCTAAGTGCTTCAACCGGATTTTTCTTTGATGCCATACTTGCAGGTATTAATCCACCCAATATTGTTAATGTCACACTTACTGTTATCAATATTATAGCATGAATTGGATTTAATTTGGCAACATTTGATAATTGTGATGCATTTTCGATAATTATGTTGGTTGGTATAATTAAAATTCTTGCTATAGCTATTCCAAGTATACCAGAAAATATTCCAATTATAAATGTTTCTGCATTAAATACTCGTTTTATGTCTTTTTTTCTGGCTCCAAGTGCTCTTAATATTCCAATTTCTTTTGTTCTTTCAAGGACTGATATGTAAGTTATTATGCCTATCATTATAGAAGAAACTACTAATGATATTGATGAAAATGCTATAAGTACAATTGTAATGGCGTCCATTATGTTTCCAGATAATGCAGAAATCATACTTGCCATATCTACATACCTTATTTCGTCTGGCTCTTCTTTTTCATCGTTATATTTATCTAAATAAGTAGTGATGCTATCTTTTGATTCAAAACTATTTGGATAAATGTAAATTGCGACAGGAACACTTTCTGCTCCTAAGTAGCCAAGGACTGTTTCTTTAGTGTTAGTGTAACTGGATTCATCGAATGGTTCCTTAGTTAGAATATTGTAATCTTTATCTTGTTGAGCTTTTACAATGGCTGAGGCTTTGTTATTTTCTATTACTAAATCTACTAAAGCATTTGTATATGCTATTCCTGTAGTTGAAGTTAATATTTCTTTTTCTTTTTTTCCTCTGATTATAGCCTGTACCTTTATTGTAATGCTTTTATCATTATTATATAAGGACTCATAATCTGTATTTGGGATAAAATATTCACCATGTTGATTATAATATATATCATTTGGAATAACTTTTAGTTCTTTATTAAGAATATCATCAAAACTAACTTCTTCGCCTGATAAACCAAGTTGTTCTAGCGTTGATGAATAAATTTGATTGCGACTATCTAGTTGAAGTATTAGACCAGGCTCATTTTCGTCTATTTTGCCTGCCAAGACATCATAGTTACTTTCAATAACACCAGAATCATTTTTATTTACTTTTGATGGTAGTAGCGTCCATGTTGATATTCCCATGATAGTGTTATTTACAAGGTTATAGCCATCTTTACTTTGATTTATAATATTTAAGCCCGTACTTTTTTGATAAGAAATTCCAGATACAGTCTTTTTATCAATTTTTTCAATATAATCTATATATTCTTTTGTAATTACATTTGTATGTGTCATGCTTTCCATTACATTGTCTAGGACATAAACTTTTTTTGAATTAGGATATTTTTCTGCTGACTGATGTTGATTTTGCATTTTTAAAATTGTTTCTTCATCTAGTTGCATCGACTGTTGACTTATGATAATTGGTGCTTCAGATAAAGAATCTTTTTCGAAATTATCTATTTCTATTTTGAAACCGTTTGATAGTGATAAAATCAAAGCTATACCAATGATTCCTATAGATGAGGCAAAGGCTGTCAATGCTGTTCTACCTTTTTTTGTCTTTATATTATTGAATGATAATTTTAAAGCAGTTAAGAAACTCATTGCTGTTTTTCTAATGCTGAATGTTTCTGTGTCCTTTTCTACTTTTTTAATTGGATTACTATCGCTTATTAATTTTCCGTCTTTTAATTCCACTATTCTTGTGGAATATTCTTCAGCTAATTGTCTGTTGTGAGTTACCATTATGACAAGTTTATCTTTGGAAATTTCTTTTATTAATTTCATTATTTGTTGGCTTGTTTTTGAATCTAGTGCTCCAGTTGGCTCATCGGCTAAAATAATGTCTGGATCTGTTGCTAAGGCTCTAGCAATGGCAACTCTTTGCATCTGACCACCGGATAATTGATTTGGCTTTTTGTGGGCGTGTTCTTCTAATCCAACTTTTTTTAAGGCTTCTAGAGCTTTTTCTCTTTTTTCTTTTGAAGTGACGCCTGATAAGGTCATACCCATTTCAATATTTTCTAGAATGCTAATATGAGTAATTAGATTGTAGTTTTGAAAGATAAATCCGATACAGTTGTTGCGATAAGCATCCCAGTCTTTTTCTTTGAAACTCTTGGTTGATTTATCATTTATGATTAGGTCGCCTTCATCATATTTATCAAGACCGCCTATAATATTTAGTAAGGTTGTCTTACCTGAACCGGATTGACCAAGAATACTTACAAATTCCTCTCTTCTAAATTTTAAACTGAAATTGTCTAAAGCTTTTTGTGTGAAAGTACCAGTTACATAGCTTTTGCTGATATTTTTTATTTCTAACATTTATTCACCTCTTTATTATCTATGAATTATATTTAATTTTTTTCCACAAGAAATGTTAATAATTTTTTAGGGTCGTCACCATCAACAGCAATATCGTATATTAAATCTATTATGGGTATGGATATTTTTTTGTCTTTTAATAATTTGTATATTGACTTTAAGGTGTAGAAACCTTCAACAGTTGTATTTTTTATGTAGTCTTCTAATTCCTGTTTTGATTTATTTTCGCCAATCATTTTTCCATAGGTATAGTTTCTACTTTTTGTAGATGTACATGTTAATAATAAATCTCCAAAACCAGCAAATGATAATACTGTCTTTTTATCTCCATGGAATGCTGATATTATTTCCTTCATATCATGAATTGCTTCTGTTAACAACATAGCAGTTGAAGAGTCATTGGCACCTAGTCCTTCAAGCATGCCTGATGCTAGAGCTATAACATTTTTAATTGCTCCACAGATTTCAACGCCTATTACATCATCTGTTTCACGTAATTTTACATAATCGCTTTTAAAAGCTGCCTTTACTATTTTTATTGTTTTCTCATTTTTACTTGCTAGAGATAGTCCGGCTGGCATTTTTGTAATTAGGTCGACAGCAAAGCTTGGTCCTGACATTACAGCTATGTTTTTTGTGTCTAGATATTTTTCTAATATTTCATTTATAAATAAGCCGGTTTCTTGTTCTATTCCTTTTGTTGCTATTAAGATATGATTATCCTTAATATAAGGTTTCATCGAATACGCTAGTGAATCTATAAAAGCTGCTGGGATGGCAATTATTAATAAATCCTTATCTTTTATGCAGTATTCTACATCTGTTGTTATTTCTGCTTTTGATGATAAAGTAAAGTTTGGCAAAAGCCTTTCATTTTGATGAGTTTCCTCTAATTGTTTTTTTTCTTTTTCAAATTTAGTCCATAATACTACTTCACAATTATTTTCTACTAATATGCTACTTAGCGCCATTCCGTAGGCACCAGTTCCAAATAAACCTATTTTCATGTTTTTCCTCCTATTGTATAGTTATTTCTCTACTGACCGGTACGATTTGTATAAATGTATTTCCATCATTTAAAGTAATTTCTTTACCATCAGTATATGTATATTTAGTTTTATCAGATCTTGATGATTTTGTCCAGTTTATTGGTAAGGCGTAACCATTGGTTAGATAATAGCCTGTACCAGAGCCAACTGTGTCTAGGTCTTGACGTCCTTCACTGTCGTACTGTCTGTTTGTTACGCGGATAATGATAAGATTTTTATAGTGAAGTTGAGTCTTTGTATCGTAATCTATGTGCGGATTATAGTTCATGAAACGTAAATAGTATTTGTTTTCTGCATCATAGGTGTAGCTTCTTGTTTGATAATTTGAATATGACATAACTACGCTGTTTGCTGTTATTAATTCTGGATTGGTAACTGGCACTTTTTCTTTTTTGCCGGTTTCTTGATTTTCGACTGTTTCATATTTTATAGGTGCATTTAAATTAATTTCGTCTGGACTATAATTTAGTAGTTTCCAGTTTCCTGAGGTTGTTTGGTATCCTTTTTGACTGGCGTACTCATAAATTTTTGAGATTGAGGTAAATACGTTATGTGGTGCATATAGATGGTTTGCTCTCCAGAATGGGTAATCATCGTATAGACCGTTGATATTGTTTACACCTAGGGCTCTGATATCTTGTTGGGCATATGGACTCCATCCGAAATGAGTATATATGCAATCACTTTCTAGGGCATAGTCTAAGAAATAATGTCTGGAACTTCTCACTGGTCCTATTTGACTGATATCTTTATCTTTGAAAATTGCCATTATTCTTGTTAGGCCACCTTCGACTATTATTTCATAATTTAAGTAAGATTCTTGTAATCCAGAATGGTATTCGTTACCAACGTTATTGTCAATCATTATGGCAATAGGTCTTTTATTACTATCCTCGTCATAAACTGTAAGTTTTTTTATAGGTTCTGGTTCTACTTCGGTTGGTTTTTTTTTCGGTTTTTTATTTGGCTTTTCGTTTTTATTGAAACATGTCATATAAATTACTAATGCACCGACTAGCAGTAGTAGTATTGCTAATACTATTATAATTATTTTCTTCTTTTTGCTAAGATTTAATTTTTTCATATTTCCACCTATTTTTTAATTTTTATTTATCCACTTATATTGTACCATTTTTCTTTTTATTTTTATAGTGTTAATAATATATTAAATTATTTTTAATTTTTTTGACTTTGGTGTGTATTTATTTTATACTAAATGTGAGGTGATAGTCGATGATTCATAATATTAATAATGAAGCAATTGAGAAACAAGCTAAAGAAAAAAAGGGTTTTAAATTAAATAGAGCTGTTGCTGGTATTTTAACGGGTTTAATGATTTTTTCAGCGTCAGCTTGTGGTGTAAAGGAAGATACTAGTAGTGACTTGGATAATCAACCTGGTATTAGTGATGTAAATACTGATTATGTTTCAATTAATGATATTAATGCATTGAATGTTATTATTAATGATAATGATTGTAGTGATATTTATACTGAAAACATTTGTCAGGCTTTGGAGGAACTTGGATTAAAGTTTAGTTTTACAAGGGAAAACGAAGGTATAAATGTTAATGATGCTTTAGTTATTACGCTTGATCAACAATATTATGCTGGCACGGGAGTTGTCATTCTTGCACCGTATGAAAATGAAGGTAATAATGTATCGGATGCATTAGCTTGTGCTGTTGAAAAGGAATTTTCTGACGGCGGCATTAAAACGGACGGAATATATTGTGGAAAAACCGGATATAGTAACGCTAGTAAAACTGGTTCTAATAGAGTTCCGACATCTACAGAAAGTTCTATAGATAAGGATAGGGATACAGCTTTTACAACAATATGTTTTGGCACTGTTACACCTAATCAAAAAGATGTTGCAGCCGGAATTATGTCTGCACTTGCAAGAGTTGTTGTTTATGAACGTGAAAATAGTAATGTCGATCTTATTTATAATCCTAATCCTGATGATGGCATTGAAGTAGTTTCAAATCGTTTTGGTTGTGATCAAGAACAAATAAGTTCTATTGTTAAAGTCGAAGGTAAAGTTCAAATGGATGAGTCATTTATAAATCCTAATTTGGATAAGGTAAG
The DNA here is from genome assembly GCA_963660495.1 of Acidaminococcus fermentans. Classification (GTDB taxonomy): domain Bacteria; phylum Bacillota_I; class Bacilli_A; order RF39; family UBA660; genus CAG-877. The sequence continues at coordinate 3,285 of CAVKYO010000064.1, read as the reverse complement.
TTCTTTTTCAAGACCGGTTTCAGTTGCATCTAGTCAGAAGACTGAAAGTGTATCTTTTTCACATTAAAAATTGGTGATATTGGTTTAGGTAATTGGGTCTAGTTAGATGGATGACAAAATATAGTTTTATTTGTAGTGATTATTATTTTGTATTTACCTAAATAGCAGATAATTCAATTTTTCTTGAAACTGGTATTTGTTTGTGCTATAATCGATGTGTCAATTGATTTTGGCACATTCTTATGTAGGGGATTAGTTAAATGGTATAATAATGGTCTCCAAAACCAACGTTGGGAGTTCGATTCTCTCATCCCCTGCCATTTGAATTTTAAAGCAACGATGATGTTGCTTTTTTTATATAGAAATTAAATTCTACTATTTTTTGGTTATTTGTCAAATAATTTTTAAAGTGCAAATTCACTACACTATTTATAATTCAACTAATAAAATCCTTGTTAGAACTTTATTTTTTTGTAAGATACTTTTTACTTTTTTCATAGATGTAATTTGCACCAAGTCCAGCTAATATAAATATAGAAACTCTTGGTGTGTATGTATACCTATTCATTATTTCAATGAATAAATAAACAACAAAGTATAAAGATAAAAGAATTATAAATAAATTAAATCTTTTATCATATTTTCTTTTTAATATTGAATATAATCCGATTAAAGCAAGCATAAATGTTATTAAATATACTTGTTCATTTAGAGCTAACAAATACTCATTTACTTTTTGCCCAGATATTTTATAAGAAGCTATTTTTAAGTCTTCTCTATTTAAATAATCATTTGACCAGAAGAGATTGTTTCCTGTCCAAAATGATTTAGCTTTTATAGCTAGTAGTTTTGAAAATTGAAGAGGATTTTTTACAGTTCTTTCCTTTATTATTTCCATTTCTTTTTTCTCATCGCCAAGATAAACTAAATCATTTTCACTATAACGACCTTGACTTTCATAGTCTGTTCCTAGAACAAACTTCCATAATGGTTCTTGATTACTAAGTCCATTTTTACTTATATTTAATGTTTCAAACGTGAACGCTGTTACTTTTGTAATAACTAAGTAACTAACTAAAACTAATAGTACTTTTGGAAGAAGAACTTTAAATTTTTCTTTTTTGTAACAAATACAAATTAAATATACTATAATGGTTAAAATAAAAACTATACCTTCTGGTCTCATAATATTTCCAATACCAATTAATATGCCAGACAATATATACTTTACTACTGGTTTCGATTTAAGAAAGTCATCTTTTACAATAAAATATAGGGCAAGGAAGAATAAAAATGTTGGTACATGTTGATTGGTTAAGACTGTCATTAGAAGGACAGGATGCAGATAGAACATGTAGGATAAACTAGAAAATCTAGCAGCCTTTTCATTTAGTATTTCTTTTACTATATAGTAAATTAACATAGTCGTTCCGGTTAAAGCTAAACAGTTTATTAGTTTTAGAAAGAAAACACTATCAATTATCTTTAATAGTAGTGCTTGATACACAACATGTCCAGTTTGATAAGCCCAGGTTATAAAGTAAGGTAAATTTACATAACTATGGTCTCCAGCCATAAGTGACTTTGATGCTTCGTACATAACTAAAAAGTCAGACTCTATTGGTGGATTTATAATTAGAATTACTAATAACTTTGTAAGCATGGATATAATGAATAATATGATTGGAAATTTTTTTATTTTTAACTTAATTGAGGCAAAACATATAATTGTAAACGCTATAATTGTGTAAATATACTTTTCTGTGAAAAGAAATAATAAAAATACTAAACTTAGTACAATTGTTAAAAATATTATTGGCCAATGTGATAATTTTACTTTATCAAATAATTTTTTCATATAAATAGCCTTTCTTTAAATTTAGTAGTAATAAATATACTGTAATTGTATCATTATTGTATGTATAAGTAAATTTTAGTTTAGCTATTTTTTTAATAAAAAATTCAGATAAAAACTCACGTAGATTAATTTATGAAAAAAAACTTTTAAATTTTTCATATTTATTGTATAATTGACTTACATCTTATAAAGAGTGATGGAGGGACTAGCCCTTTGAAATCACACCAACCTATTAAATTAGGTGGTAAAGCTAGATCTATAAGATAACTTTAGACACGCAAGAAATAAAGTTATCTCTTGGGTGTTTTTTTATGAGATGACAATTTTAGTTTGGAGGATATAAGTATGAAATTGTATAGTAATGAAATTGTATTTAGAGGTCACCCGGATAAAGTTTGTGATCAAATTAGTGATGCTATTCTAGATGAATGTCTAAAACAAGATAAAAATTCTAGATGTGCAGTAGAAGTTATGGGTGGGAAAGGAAAAATATTTATTACTGGTGAAGTTACTACATTGGCGAAAGTTGACACTGAAAAAGTCGTAAAGCGAGTGTTAAGAGATGTTGGCTATAGTGACAGGTATGAGATAATTGACAATATTGGTAGACAGAGTGAAGATATAGCACTTGGTACTAATGATGTTGTTAAAGGGGCTGGTGATAATGGTATGATGTTTGGTTATGCTTGTAAAGATACGAAGGAACTATTACCTACCGCTATGGTTATTTTGCAAAGACTTAGTAGAGAGTATGATAATCTTAGACAAAGCAATAAACGTTTTTTAGCAGATGGTAAAGCTCAAATAACTGGTATTTATGATGAGAATGATAAGTTAATTAAGATTAAAACATTTACAGTTTGTTATCAAAATACTGAAGAGAATCGAAATGAGACAGATAAGATTATTGTCGATATATGTAAAAGTATCTGTCAAAATTATAAAATTGACATTGAAGAATTTTTAATTAATCCGACTGGTAGATTTTCTATAGGTGGCTTTGAAGGTGATTCTGGTCTTACTGGAAGAAAAATTGTGGTTGATAGTTATCAGTCTTTTGCTAGTGTTGGTGGTGGTGCCTTTTCTGGTAAAGATCCTACAAAAGTAGATAGATCTGGTGCTTATAAGGCTCGAGAAATCGCTAAAAAGATAGTTAGTTCTAATGAAGATATTACTTGGTGTTTGGTACAATTATCATACGCTATTGGTATTGAAAAGCCTTTGGCAATTTACGTAAAAACTAATTTAGGCGACCTGGTAGTTGACGATTGTTTATATGAGGAGTGTAAACTAGCACGTATTATAAAAGATTTAAATCTTCAAAATATCTGTTATGAAGAAAAAGCACGTTTTGGACATTTTGTTGATTAAAGCTCAAATTCAAATGTAAATGCAACTTTTGAAAGTTAAATGCAACTTTTAGTATG